>JBILTA010000375.1:0-5679 GCA_044371785.1 Pirellulaceae bacterium
CAATTGGCGACTGTCATTATTGCTGGGCGTTTGATTTAAGCGTAGTTGCTGGAACGATGCAGGCCATGAAAATAAATCGCACAATAGATGCAAGAAGCGTCGAAAGTCTTCGGCAAGTCCGATCAAGCTAAAGTGACGTAAATCGCTCTCAGATACAACCCAGCGATCTAAGGGAACGGTATTCCAGTCGACGTCCTCAACGGCGGCACGAATGTAGCAATTCTGCATTTGGCAGTTTTCTTGCTCAAACTGAATATACTTGCCACGATCTGGAAATTTCAGTTCCAGTTCGGCTTCTTCTGGGGAAGCAAAGAGCAAGCGATCTTCTTGTCGCTGATGGCAAGCCCGAATCCAATGTTTGGCTTGCGACAAATAACGTTCTGCCGGATGACGTAACACCATCACCTTCGCAAAGTCATTGCCGAACAGGTGCCAGACATTGTGGGCGAAATGTCCCATCACCAATTTACCGGGGAGTTGATCCCGCGATCGAATGGATTTTGCATCACTTCCAATCAAATGTGGTGACACATCTTGGACATGAAAATAGTTCTCCAGAATTGCACTCAGCGAAGTTCCGCCTGTCTTCGGTATGTGCAAAAACAGCAGGTTGCGCGGCGTGCTGGAGCTAACTTTCATCAGTCATGCTTCCCTTCATTACGATTCAGTAAGCCCGTGAGTATGCCGTGACAGAACACGGATTTGTACCCTAAATTTGGGCTACCCTGTCCAGTTTTTTTAAGACAGATTGCTCTAGTTTGGCAGCCAGAGGTGAAGGGAGAAATCTGAGTCGAAACCGCGAGACTTTTCCGCACTTTTCCAAGCTTGGTGCAACGGCGATGCAGGTGGCGGACGTTGGGGAGCATAATCCTCGTCGATTACGAGAACTTTGGAAAGTTTTCGCAGCCGATGTAGTTGCTCGTTTTGCTGGTCCGGAGAAACTAGGTAAGTCCATGATGGGGGAAGTTGCGAGTAGGGTGGTTCTGCTTGAGCCCACAAATACCAGGTTGGGCGATTGTGCCAACGAAAAACGATCGCATCCGCTTGTTGCTTGCGAATGGCGGATATCAGCTCATGGGTTTGCGTTCTTTCCGAGTCTGATAGGCGGAGAAGGGTGGCGCCGGGCAGGTCAAGTGAATCTCGTCCCATATACCGCTGCATCAACAGTGCTACAGGGATAATCGCTATAGCATAGGCAAACCAACGATAGTAGCGGATTCTTCGCGCGTTTTTGGTAAGCCAGTTTGAATAATGGGCTTGGGTGAGTAAATGTGCGACCGCTAGGCAGCAACCATCAACCGTCAATAATAACAACGGCAGTGTTCCTAGCGATAATTGCGTGCCCGGTACGGGAAAGGCGATAAGCGGGTGCAATGAAGCGATCATCGCGATGGCGATGTAAGGATAGTGGGCGAGAGCATATGCCCCATCTTGAGCGTCAGGCTCAAGGCGTACATTTGTACGCGATGTGCTATTGCCATCCGTTTTTGTTTGCACAGCCATGGCTGGTAATCGGAATGAAAGCCAACCGATTGCAATGGCTGGCGCGAGGGCAAGAAGTAGTTCGGCGCACCCGCGCGGTCGAAGTCCATGAGCGAGTGGTGTAAGTGCATCGAACCAAATCGCTGCCATTGCAACGGCCGAGACGGCGACAAAGAAAAAGCTCCGGTGGGTTTTGTTGGGAAGAATGCTCAGAAAGAAACTTATAAACAGGTTTCCCGAATTCGACAAATTGGGCTCGGTTTTTTGCCGAAAATCCGAGCGGATTTTGCTCAATTTTGCGCCTAATTGATAGAGAAAAAGTGCCGCAAGAACGCCTAAACCGGTGAGTCCCAGGACTGACCGAATGGCAGGGAAAAAATAGAGTTCCAACAGAGAGCCATGTTGCCCAAAAAGAGCTTGTTTCAAAGCTAAGGGTGAAACCCCGCGTTGACTGCTCCAGAGTACAAAAAATGCGAGGCAAGCGGCAAGGCTGAGCGTGAGGCAGGCTAAGTGTGCAACGCGATGTGTGTCATGTGGCTTGGTGTCGTACACCACCGGAGCGACGCCAAGCAGATAGACTCTAATTCCTAAAATCGATGCGGTGACAAGTGCAGGAAGATAAAACGTATCAAGCGAATTGAGTTGTTTGTAGGTTAGGAGCCACGGGATAGAAATCAGTCCTACAGTGTATGCGACATCCAGGAAACTAAGCCACCGACGCGACGGCAAGTTACTCCAAAGATAGGGAGCTGGTAATGCGGCCAAAAGCAGGATGCCAACATTCGGTTTGATCATGATCAAAGTACCAGCGATTAGGCCGATGAGAGATGTCAAACTCCAAGAGGGAAGGGGAGTCGTCGTGTTCGCTTTCGAGGCAAAGATCAAAATGCTGGTCGCCACTAATAGCGTGCACCATATTTGTGGATGGCCTGGTTCAAGAGCCAAGCGTTCTTGATGCCAGAATGCGAGAAGAAAGAGAATCATCGAGCCGATCAAGCTTGGTCGAAGGCTTGAATTGGAATTTGTATTGGTGGCCGCAAGCTTGTGAAAGCTGCGAAGAAGTAGCAGAGATGTGGCGAGCCAGAACAACCAGGTTTGCCAGCGTTGGCCGTCACTGCTGTAAGGAATTGGCAGAATTGCCCGAAAGCCGCTATCTAACAGGTAAAAAGCTGGTCCGTATTGGGTGTAGATGTCCTCGTAGAGAACATGACCACGAGCATGATGGATCAAGGTCCAGAGGATATAGCCTTCGTCATCGTATGCAGCCCAGGTGGTGAACAGAATACCGAACGCAGTCAGGGCTGTTACTAGTATGGCAGCAGCCCACGGTCCAATATTCCGGCTACAACTTGGCTCTGCAGAGTTCACGCTCGAGACTCGCGAAGGCCGTCACTCGTCTGGTTTGGGAATGTTGTCGCAGCTTCTGACGATTGAGGTTCGCGGATTAGCTGCTGAATGTCGCGAAGAGTATCTGCCAATACCTTTTCAATTGACTCGTTATCAATGCGTTTAGGTCTAGGTGTGAGGTTAGATGCGAACGAGGATGACGACTCAAACTTTTCCACGATGTAGGATGGACGACCAAGAACTTGTTGATGGATGCGGATCACATATTCGCCCAATACCGCAATACCTAACGCGTTCAAGCCGCCGAAAAAGGACGCTAACGTTGTGGTGGATGCCCAGCCAGGAATTGCTAGGCCAGTAAACCATTTGCTAAAGAGAGCGTACGTTAAGCAACTGGCTGAAACCGTCAAGGAAGCGATCGATAGTGCGTAGAAGATGAAAAGTGGGAACCGTGAGAAGCCGAAGATGGCCGATTGTGCGAGTTTAAAAAGTTGCCGCAATGAAACTCTTGGCTTATCGTCATGTCGTGCGCAACGTTCAACGACGATCCCTTGTTGTCGGAAGCCGACCCATGATCGCAGGCCAGGATAAAAGCGATCGACTTCTCGCAACTGCAAAATCTGATGCACGACACATTGATCTATCAAACCGAATGCTCCTGCGTCTGCAGGAATCGGAATGTCGGAGATTCGATTCAACAAGCGATAGAAGCTAAGGAAAAGAATGTTTTTCCACCAAGCTTCTTTTCTCTTTTCTCGGATCGCATAAACGACATCCGCACCATTGCGCCAAGCTTCGATGAACTCACCGAGGCGCGTGGGGTCATCTTGCAGATCGCTGTCCATAATGATCGTAGCATCACCTTTAGCGTGTGCGAGACCGGCATGAATTGCGGATTGATGGCCGAAGTTGCGCGATAAATGGACGCAACGAATTTGTGGACGTTCTTTAGCAAGGCGAGATAGGATCTCACCACTTTGGTCGGTTGAGCCATCGTTCACATAAATGACTTCCCAACGACAGCCCGCTTTAGCCAAGCCAGTATCGATACGATCCTGCAGTGTTTCAAGGATCGCCGCTTCGTTGAACACTGGCAACACCAACGAGATCAACGGAAAGGGTGTGCGTTGTTGCGAGTTCGAAACGGGATAGCTGGATGATGGCGACATGGTATGAGATTTCAATAACAACTATGGATTCGATGTTGGTTTTGAGACGACGGCCACAAAGGAAAGGCCTGTGGGCACGCTATTGACTCTCATGAGAGCTCGTTCACAAGTGGCCAGCTTAATCAGCAGTCGATTCATCAACGTTGATACGGGTGGAAACTCTGCGGGCCGATCTTGCGGAAAGTATCTGCGCCAGGTTCTTAAAAAGAATGCTGCGGGCAAAGTGAATGCATTCCAAGGGCTAAGCCACTGAATGTTCAAGCCTGCTGCCTGGATATGTTGCCGGAGTTCGGTCGACGAATATCGTCGAAAGTGTCCGAGTCGCTTATCCCAGTCGCTGTAGAGCGAAGGCCAAGCAGGGACTGTTAGAATGATTTTTCCGTGTGCATCCAGTGTGTTGGAGGCATACCTCAAAGCTTGGACGGGATTAGGAAGATGTTCCAAAACATCTAAGAGCAACACCACTTTAGCGGAGGCTTCAGGTATAGGCCATTGAACGCAAAGGTCATGTTGAGTGGCAGCTTGTATACCGCGTCGATGGCATTGTTCGATGGCCTCAGGCATCAAGTCTAAACCGTGAACGCGGAAGCCTTTGTCTTGCAGTTGTTTTAGGTTCCCTGCTGCACCCACACCACCTTCGATGATCAGATCATTGGGCTTGGCATACCGTTCGATTAACCCAAAAGCTAATGAGCGTTTGGCGACGTGCCACCAATAGCTTTCCTCAAGCTTGGCTAACTCCTGTAGATGTGCAGGATCCATAGTCCATCCGAGAGCTAAGGGGGAAGGGTAGTATGTGGGGAAAAAAAGGAGGGAGTCGAGCGATGTCGACTGGCAAACGTAGCATGCGAAGAGAACGTGTGACGATTGGTAAAGAGAGTTCAGCCAGGAAAAATTGGACTGAAGTTCCGATCGTAGGGGCGATACGTTTTATCTCGATTGGAGAAAGAAAATAAAAAACCTCATGGCCATTGAGAGGCCATGAGGCGCGTTGTGCTTTAGGTTGTGATTCTCGTTCGGTGAATTACTTACCTTTTTCTTCGAGTATCTTGCCGATGAATTCCTTGAGGCCTGGACCGCGAAGTTCGCGGGCGGTTGCTAGGATTTCGCCAGTGTCACCATCGACCAAAAGTACGAATGGAATTCCGCTTACATCGTACGTTTCGCCCAGGGTAGTGTCCCAAAGTTTACCTTCATAAATCTGAGCCCATGGCATTTCTTTTTCTTTGGTAAAGCTAGTTACCTTCTCTGCCATGTCGGCAGCATCAAAGCTAACGCCCAGAATCTCGAAGCCCTTTTCGTGGTGTGCTTCGTAAGCTTCCTTCATATGTGGAATTTCGCCAATGCAAGGGCCGCACCAAGTTGCCCAGAAGTCCAGCATCACGACCTTACCTGCAAAGGTTTTGGGAAATTCAATCTTGTTACCCTGCATATCTTCAGCAGCGAATTCAATTGCCTTCTGGCCGATAGCTAGGTTCGGTGGAAGCGGAGTCATTGGTAATTCGGATTCCGCTTTGTCTAGGCTCAAAGAACCATCTTTGAATGTAAGCTGATAGGTTGTGCCCGTGAAATTGAAGGGAGATCCGATTCGAGCGACCTCGCGTTTGGCACTGATGCGACCATCACCGTTTCGATCGATAGTTAGAGGTGTCTTATCCGCGATGGCACCGGAAACGAAAGT
>JBILTA010000377.1:0-5674 GCA_044371785.1 Pirellulaceae bacterium
GACCGTAAATCCGCTATATTCGACAAGATCGATAGTCTCAAAACAGTGGAGCAATGATTGGGCGTTTACTTGAAAGATGTTCATAGGGTTTGTGAGCAGGACTTCTTTGGTTTCTGCTATTGCTTTCAACTGTTTACGGAAGTCTTGAATACGGATATCCAGCGAAGTCGAATATGCCGCTGAGGTGCATGGCAAAATAGGTTCAATGCTTCTGAAGTGGAAACTCGCACCTCGTGGCTATCGCTTCTCGAACACAACTGGTTTGTGATGGACATGATCTGCCATTCCAAAATCAAACAATCGATGCTGTAATTGCGCAAGCTGGTATTGGAGCACGTACTCGACCCACAACGTTGTGTGGCTGAGATTCATCGAGTATTGAAGCCAGCTGGATTGATCTACTCCGATACCCTCTTTATGCAACTAGTCCATGCCCGGCAATTCGATTCTACACGCTTCACAAGATTGGACCATCAAAGGTTGTTTAGGAAGTTCGAGGAAGTATCGAGCGGAATTTCCTGTTGAGCTGGCGTCGCATTGGCTTGGAGTCTGCGTTATTTCTCGGGCGGTTGGTCGGGCTCAATACGGTATCGGGGCGTTGCTAGTGTTTTGACCCGATTCTTGTTCTCATGGTTGAAGTATTGTGACCGATGTCAGGCCAAGAGGGACGCCGCTCAAGGCGCTGCTGCCGCGGTCTTTTTTCTAGTTAGAAAGTCGGATAAGGCACTGCCCGACCACGAGTTGATTAGGCAACATCGTGGTGGTTAATAACGACCCTATCGACAAGAAGATTGATATGCATCTTCGATTTAACGCTTGTAGCGGAGTCTTCTAGATTCCGTGTTAGGGGTGTTTTTAGGCAGAATTCGATTATTGCCGATTTCGTGGTCGACTGGCGGCGTCCAAAGGGAAAGCGGCTGCTACTCGAACTCGAATGGTGCTTGGTTTATAATGACAATTTCTGCGATCTTCTTGTTCGTTAAACGGAATGTCCAATGGTTCGAATATTCCTGTCAGGGCTCGGGGGCGCTATTCTCTGGTGCGTACTTGCTCTTCAGGCAGCGCAAGGGCAAGAGTCAAGTTCTGTCCCCCTGTCCATCACGGCCTTCTTTGATCAGCACTGTGGGAAGTGTCATGCCTCTGATGCGAAGGAAAGCGACTTCAAGATTGATACGAGTCTGCCTCCGCAATTTGAGGACCCTGCCCTGCGAGCGCGTTGGAGTGAGATTGTTAACGCGCTCAATAGCCATGAGATGCCACCTGAGACAGAGCTACAACCGGAGCCCGCTAGGGTTGCCAAGATCGTCGATTGGATTACGGCTGGTATTGTGGCGGCCGAATTGAAGTTGCGTGAAAATCAAGTAGTGATGCGGCGATTGAATCGTATTGAGTATCGCAATAGTATTCGAGAGCTCACGGGAATCGAAATTGATATCAGCAATTTTCCGCAAGATCCACCGGCCAGTGGTTTCGATAACATTGGCGCCGCACTCACCTTCTCGCCCATGCAGATGGAATTGTACCTTGAGTCAGCACAGCAAATCATGGCCAAGGCTCTCGTTGAGGGCGTGCAGCCAAAATCTATCCAGTGGAGATTTGAGATCGATTCAGGTGATTCCGATTCCAATAGAGTATTGGTCGATGGGCAAAGGCCGATTGTCAATGGCGGAAATAACCCAGTCCGCGAAGGCTTTAAGCTGGTTCAGCATGATTCTTGGGATAAGAAGCTCAATGTTCGCGATTTCGCGATGAAAGACGCTGGAAGATATATCGTTCGAATTCGAGCTGCAGGCAAAGTACCAACTCGGGAAGAGGTGGTTTCCTCCGCTTCAAGAATTCTTCAGAATCGTTTCGATGAGCAGATGACCAATAATCCGAAAGGCGAGAAATGGCATCGAGAGCAAATGGAACGAGATCTGGCCCATTTTCAAAATGACCGCATGTACGACTATGGGCCACCGAGGATAAAGCTTGTGCTCGATTTGGGTGGTCAGCCCAGAACGATCACAGAATTTGATGTGGCCGAAACTTTGGCTGAACCTAAGGTTTTTGAAATACCGGTTGAGTTTACGGCTCAGCGAGCTGGCGTCACGGTCGAATATGCTTACTCGATTCCAAAAGTATTGGAGAACTTCTGGTTTCAAAGTTCGGAGCATTTTGCGAGACCCGAACTGTATGTCGATTGGATTGAAATCGAAGGTCCAATACACCCAGTCTGGCCGCCGGAATCTCATCGACGGTTAATACTCGAGGAAGTTGCTGAGCAGGATGATTCGAATTGGAGCGAGCAAGTCATAGGGCGTTTTGTGCGGAAAGCCTTTCGTCGCCCTATCACTCGAGATGAGGCTCGTCCCTATATTGCCATTTACAAACAATCGCGACAGCAGGGACTATCGCAGATCGCAGCTCTCCGTTCGGCATTGGGTGCGGTTCTTGTTTCTCCCAATTTTCTTTACCTGGTGGAGACGCGGCAAAACGAAAACGATTTGAAGCTCACTTCTCATCAATTGGCTTCGCGGCTCTCCTTTTTTCTATGGTCAGGACCGCCTGATGCAGAGTTGATGAGGGAAGCTGACCAAAAGAAATTGAATTCTAATGAGGCTTTGCGACAGCAAGTAACTCGGTTGTTAGCAGATTCTCGCAGTGAAGAATTGGTTCGCAATTTTACCGATCAGTGGTTGGGACTGCGCGAAGTAGGGTCCAATCCACCTGCTCCTGACTTATATCCACACTACGATCGACATTTGGAATTGTCGATGGTTGAAGAAGGTCGAGCCTTATTCCGTACGATTTTGCAGGAGGACAAGAATGTGCTGGATCTTGTCGACCCAAACTACATGGTGATCAACGAACGCTTAGCCAGATTCTATGGGATCAAGGATGTAGACGGGGATCATTTCCAAAGCATATCTCTCCCCGATGGTCATCCGCGAGGTGGAGTGTTAACACAAACGGCGATGTTGTGCATTACTTCCAATGGAACACGCACATCGCCTGTGAAGCGAGGAACGTGGGTCCTCAAAAATATTTTGGGAACAGATCCAGGATTGCCCGTTGCTAACGCGGGGGATATTGCTCCGAAAGTGCCCGGTATCGACAAAGCAACAGTTAGGCAAAGGCTTGAAATTCATCGTGAATTGCCACAATGTGCCCGCTGTCACGACAAGATTGATCCGCTTGGTTTGGCGTTAGAGAATTTTAATGCCTCAGGTGAGTTCCGCGAGCAAGAGGGCTTTGGATACAAAGGGCGTATCGAAAGAGATGATCCAAAGATAGACGCCTCAGCTCAGCTACCCGACGGAACAAAGATTAACGGTCCTTCGGAGCTTAAGCGAGCCTTGCGTGAACAAGAGGATTTGTTTCTTAAGTGTTTAGCCCAGAAGCTGCTGACGTACGCATTGGGACGTGAAACAACCTTGGCTGACCAGCCGACGATAGGAGAAATTGTAGCCAAGACAAAGAAGTCTGGGTATCGATTACGGGCGATGATTGAGGCGGTGGCAGAGTCAGAAGCCTTTCTGTCATATTAATCGTCGATTCGTATTGTGTGTCGTATTGAAGAAGAGTGGGGCAAGATATGAGTAAGTCAACATCGATACGGATATCGCGACGGCATGTGTTGAGAGGTGCAGGGGTCGCATTGGCATTGCCATGGTTGCAAGCGATGTCTGCACCGCTTCATGGTGCAGATTCGAAGTTTAAGCCGTGGGCAAAATCCAACGGCCCGCACCCACGAATCATCTTCTGCTATGTTCCTAACGGTGTGAATATACTGCAGTGGATGCCAGGTGGTGATGGTAAGGGATATGACCTTTCGCCAACGCTAAAAACGTTAGAGGATACTCGCGATGATTTTACGGTGCTCACCGGTTTAGGCCATCCGCGTTGTACGGGTGGCCATAGTGGAGCCGATACTTGGTTGACGGGAGCGGATCTGACGGCGGTGCCCGGTAAGGACTATGCAAATTCGATATCGATTGATCAGTGGATTGCCGAAACACAGGGAAGCGAAACAAGATTTCCGTCACTGCAATGGTCTGATATCTCCGGAACAGGTTCTGCGGGGCATTCCCATACACTTTCGTTTGATCGTAGTGGAACACCATTACCAGCTGAAGATTCTCCGCGTCGAATTTTTGAGCGTTTGTTTGTGCCTGAATCGAGTCAAGATCGGGAAGAAACGTTGCGACGTTACGCTGAGAAGAAATCGATTTTGGACAATGTGCTCGATGAGTCGAAGCGTTTAGCGAATCGGATTGGTAAAGAAGATCAGCGTAAGTTGGAAGAGTATTTGGGAAGTGTACGTAGCACTGAGCAAAGGATTGAACGTTTGGAGCAATGGATCGATCGGCCTAAGCCAGAAGTGGACGGTTCTTTATTGCAACTCGCGATGCAACCGCACAATGCGCATGATCGACCGATGTGGATCGACGTGATGTTGGAGTTGGCTTATTTGTCGTTTGCTACCGATTCGACACGGGTCATATCATATGAATGGTCGCGTGAGGCAGGGGGATATGGTGGTGGTGGAGAGAACCACCATGAGTTGTCTCACCATGGTGGTGATGCTGGCATGTTGGAGAAATTGGCGCTCATCGATCGATTTCATTTGGGAAGATTGAAGCGGTTTATGCAATTTCTGAAATCTACGGCTGATGGCGAGCATTCGATGTTGGATAAGACGATTGTTGTGTTTGGGTCTGGTATGAACAGCGGTGAAGGCGGAGATCATTCGCCGAAGAATTTGCCATTGTTGATTGCGGGCGGTCACGGCTTGGGGCTCAAGCATGGCAAGCATATAAAGTTCTCAGTGGACCAAAATCCGCCACTTTCGAACTTGTGGTTGGAGTTGGCGCAGCGCATGGGGATTGAGAAGGAAGGCTTCAGCGATTCGACTAGTACGATGTCGGAGGTGAGGGAGGCTTAAGTCGATCACGGATTGGATCGTTGTCTGTATATTCATCCAGAGCAATTCTTCCATTGAGGTTTCGTAAGGTTCGGTCGACGTGGTCGAGAAGGAAAGTGATTAGGCCATTAGAGCGAGCGCGACATGCAATATGCAAAATGGTGTCTCCATCTTTGTGAGATTGTGCATTGGCGTCGGCACCAAGCTCAATAAGTAGCCGTATTAAGGCTGCATTGAGATGCTGAGCGGCGATGAGGATTGGAACCGACCGATTGCGAAACGTGTGATTGGGGCTGAAGTGTCCCTTTTCGACAAATAATCGAACGATAGAGAGATTGCCGCAATGTAAGGCGAGTTCGAAATGATCGGCATCTGCTCCTAAAGATTGAAGGTTGGGGAAGTTGATCCAGCCACGTTTCCAGCTACACAGAGCGCGCAATTCGTTGCGATTCAGGTGAGTCACGCCTGCCAAATTAAGTTCAATGCGAAATCCGTTTGCGATTTCGAGGGCCACAGCAGGCGGGAGTTCATGCACATTGGGGAGCGAGATGATTTGCGGTGCCGAGAGTCCCCGCAGCAGCTCAATGCAAGCTACGGTTAGGGAGTGAATGTTAGGGAGAACGATTTCATAGACCGATTCCGCGCGAAGCACTTCTATTGTCGCTGATGTGATTTCGACAATGTCTGGACGCTCGAAGGTTGAGTGTGGCATAGAAGCGATCCAATTTTAGGTTGGTCGTGAGCCTACTAAGGCGAGGTTGTCATAAT
>JBILTA010000376.1:0-5674 GCA_044371785.1 Pirellulaceae bacterium
GAAGTTCTGATTGTTTACCAGCGGCCTGTAGCAATGCGTGCATCTCGCGAGAGTCACTGACGGGAACGTTACTGTCGTCTTCTGCATGGCAAAGCAAGACGGGGCAGTTCATTCTTGCAGCATGAGTATGGGGTGAGGATTTCGTGAGGAAATCGCCGATGCGCGGGTCGTTGCCTGCGACCATTCTCGCCATAAACGAAGGGATGCGTTCGGGGACGTTGCAGACAGGAGCATAGGCGACAACTCCAGCTAGTCGCTTGTCGTGTTCGCCGAGCAGCAACACATGTGTTCCACCAGAACTGTGACCTACTGCAAAGATCTGTTTTGGATTGACCATTGGCATTTTTTGCAAAACAAAATCGATCACGTTGCGGCTGTTTACAAGACCGGCTTGTGAATCGATAAAAGCTCGAGTTGCTTCGCCCGGTTCTGTTTCGTAATCTGGCGCACCGTCGAGTTCGTAATCCATAATCGCAAATCCCGCTCTCAGGTATGGAATATGCGACTCAAAAAATGGTCCAGTATTGGCACCCGTTAACAGATTGGTACCGGCGGGGGCCGCAAGCAGGCAGGGAATGGAGGCGGGTGCATGATTTCCTGGAGGTAGCAGGACGTACATATGCCCCCCAACTCCTGGCGTGCTTGGGATCATGTTCTGTTCCGGTCCCCATTCGACGTGATAGAGTTTTGCGCCCGCCAGGTCATCCAGTGGTTCCCAATTACCAAGTTCTGGCATTGCGGGAGCTGGAATCGAAGAGACTTGAAACGGCTCGCTGGCGGCGGCACTTGTAGCTAGAGGAGCGTTCAAAGTGCTCGCGTAATAGAATAATCCACCGCAGCAACAAACCATCCCTGCCAAGCCGACTCCAAGGATTCCTAAGAGGATCCAGAGCCAACTGTTGCTGGAAGGCCTTTTCGGAGGAGGGTTTCCGTAGGGCTGATACGCTTGAGGGTTGTTGGGGAATTGATTGGGATAGTATTGAGACATCGCAAAATTCTTGAATTTCGAGGTTGCTGAGAGCGAACAACAGTACTGAGGAAGTTGTAGTCTATTAGGACAGCGAGTATCAGCTACAGCTTGAGAAACGCACATGATCCATCGGCGCGCTTCTGACATCCCAATGTTGCTGAAACTCAGAAAAACAAGGGAGACCTTCGGCGGGAATAATGGCCGCTGAATTCCTGAGGCAAAACTTTATTTGCGTTTGATCCAATCTTCACCCAAGCGAACGTACTTCATCGTTTTTCCTTCGTCGACAAAGTAGCTATAGACAATATGTAGGTTGTCATCGCTACCCTGAATCAAACAAGGGTAGTGATAAGATCCCTTGGGGTGATCTTCGATGGCTCGATGCCATTTCCATGTTTGGCCTTCGTCATCAGATAGATAAAGGGCCAATCGATTTCTACCTTCCAAGGTGTCGTTGAGCAACAATACCCAATGGCCATTTCGCAATCGAACGGCGTCGAGCCCTGAACCCGGATTGGGAATCTCATTGGATTCGGAAACGCTCCAGGACACACCATCATCTTTGGATTCCGACACCTGAACTCGATTGGCAGGCCCATTGTCGCGCATGTAAGCCACCAGCGTTCCATCATTCCTTCTCAATACGGCTGGCTGAATATTTCCGAGTCCATAGATGGGTTTACTGGCGTACCAGCTAAAGCCTCCATCATCGCTTATTGCCATGATCGAAATAGAGAAGGTGTCCGTGTATAGTGGTAATAGGATACGGCCCGATGGTAAAACAGTAGGCTTGCAGCGTGGTTGCCAGCCGAGTCGCTGATAAAGTTTTTCATGCAAGAGTTTTTTGGCGTTCTCAAACTCCGTTTGTAAGCCTTGAGGAAGTGGTTGTGGCACTCGTTCTTGAAGTAGCTTGGTAAAAATCGCCTCTGCCTCGTCACCAAAGTCATCGGGCTTAAGCAGTACCAAGCCCTCGCTGGACCATCGAGGAGTTCCTGCCTCCTTCAGATCGGCTGTTGTTGCCATTCGATAACGAGTCAAACATGATTCCCAACTATTGGCAATGATCGTTGGCCAGAAGAGCCACAAACGCCCTTCGCTATCCACATGCATGCATGTATTGCAGTCCGGAAAATCAGTTTGATCCGCCATGACAAAGGGTTCCGACCAGCGTTCGCTTCCTTTTCGCTTCCACGATCCCAGGACGGCAACGTCGTCCGCTTTACGTTCGCCAGAACCGCGATACCACGATACAAGCAGGTCGCCATTCGGAAACTCTACGATACCGGGTGCGTGGTTATGTTGAGCATCCAATGGAAACACGAACTCTGAATTAACTTCAGTTGTAATCAGTGAAGAAGTCGTATCCTGCGAGAAAACAAGATTGTGGGGGAGATCTGCGAACAATATGGCTGCAGCACCAGCAAGTATCCATCGAGCTGCATTACGCGTAAGCAAAGTGTGAGTAGCGGCTGAATATGTCGGATTGCGAAGAGGCATAGCGGGCTCGCTTTGGGATAAGCAGTGTTGTCGAGTTGGTTTGTTCCAAGAGCTTAAATACTGACGCGTGACAAAATCAAGGATTTCCCACAGAAACCCAGCTTTTTGATTGGTTGCTCCTTAAAATTGCTTCACAGAGGAGTATCTCGTAATGGCCATCTGCAAAGGTTGGATACCTTGGGTTGTTACGATACTCACCACTTTGTATAGACCCATAAAACGTTCGAAATAACTGCTTGAAGGAATCTGGGAATCCCTCATTGTGTCCGCCAGGATAATTGGTGATTTGCGCAGCCGAGGCTGACAGCAACGCTGGGTCTCGAATCAGGTTCTCGTTCGGTCCCGTCCTGCGACCGATCTGAAGTTCGTTTGGTCGTTGACTATCCCAAGTTAGAGACTGTTCCGAACCTGAAAGTTCAAAGTGTAACGCATTCTTTTTGCCGGCTGTACATTGCGATACCCAAAGAACACCTTGTGCTCCATTCGCAAATCGCAACATCACACAGCCGCAATCTTCCGTATCGATTGGAACGGCATCGTGAGTAGCTTGCGTTGGACGAGCCTGTGAAAAGGTTTCGGAACTTCCTTTGTTGCGAAAGCGTTGTTTGTGTAGCGTGCTGAGGTCCGCACACACCGATGTCACTTTCTCGCCAACAACAAATTGAACGAGATCAAGCCAATGGGTACCGATGTCGGCAATAGCTCGCAGTTTTCCACCTTCGGTCGATGACACTCGCCAATTATAGTCTGTGGGATAGAGCAGCCAGTCTTGAGTGTAGGAGCCGATGACGTGAAACAATTTTCCAATGTTACCTGATCGCACCCGCTCGGCGGCTTCATGGCAAAGCGGATAGAAACGAATGTTGTACGCCACGCCCGCTGCTAAGCCAGACGTCCTTGCTTGTTCCACCAAAGAGGCAGACTCACATGATGTCATGGCCAGGGGTTTTTCACACAAGACATGTTTGCCAGCCTTCAAAACAGCTTGAGCTTGTTCAAAGTGAAAGCGATTAGGTGTAGTAATATGTACGGCGTCTACCGTTTTATCGTTGAGGATATCCTGAAAACTTGGATAACCATGAGGCAGCTGCAAGGCCTCAGCCGCCGTGTTGGATTTCGATGGATTGGATCCTAAGATGCCAGCGACTTGTACGCCAGCGCGTCGAAGTGCCTCCACATGAACGGGTCCGATGAATCCGGTACCTACAACTGCGGCAGTTAAACAAGCCATGGATGATCCTCCTCAAGAACTTTCAGCGCGTGATGCTTGGACAGAGCTAAGTAACACGTTCACTCGTTTTGCGAGCAAGAGGTGTTACTAATCGGTAAGCATCGTACAGTACAGCATGCCAGCTGAGGATGAGTCACTGAAATGCTCTTCGTGGAATCGCAAAAACTGTACCAATCTGCCGGGAATCACCGAAAATGGGTTTCGATTTTGGTCGGTTTTTACCAATTTGACCTACGTGGTGTTTTTTCTGACAATCGGGCATCGCATAATAGAAATCTCTCCGCTCACCCATATCCGCTTTCTTTTCCCACCAAAGTCATGCAGCATTCGATTTCTACGATTCGAAAAATCTGCGCAAGCTCAGCCGTGGTTACGAAACTCTGCAGTTTGGCACTATTGAGCATGTTACCGCTTTTTATGGGCTTACGCGCTAATGCCTCCGATTTCATTGAAGATGATTCGGGAACGCCCGACTTTGTGCGCGATGTGCGTCCTATATTTGAAGTCCATTGCTACGGATGTCATGGCGCGGAGAAGCAGAAAAGCGGATATCGGTTGGATGCGAAGTCTATCGCATTGGCTGGTGGCGATGTGTACGGAGAAGCAATTGTTGGTGGCAATGCAAGTGAGAGTGTTTTAATTCAATTAGTAAGTTCCGCCGATGCGGGTGAGCGTATGCCACCCGACGGTCCACCACTTACTGCAGAACAGATCGGTGTCTTAAAGAAATGGATCGATGCTGGAGCGAACTGGCCCGAGGGAATCGATAGTGCGGTCATCGAAGATAAACGCGATCATTGGGCGCTCAAACCACGTAAAGATGTTCCCTTGCCGAGCATAAAGAATTTACAATGGCCGCGAGATGGTATTGATTATTTCATCGAAGAGAGACTTACACTAGCGGGTTTGCAGGTTAACGAAGAGGCTGATCGAATAACTTGGCTGCGGCGCGTTACCCTGGATTTGCTGGGCCTTCCCCCTACCCTACCTGAGCTAGAGAGTTTCATCGCAGACGCTCGACCGGACGCTTACGAAAGGGTCGTAGATCGATTATTGAGTTCGCCACGTTATGGGGAGCGTTGGGGGCAGCATTGGTTGGATGTTGTTCGTTATGCTGATACCCATGGCTTCGAAGTGAATACTGAACGTCCCAATGCTTGGCCATATCGAGATTATGTTATCTCAGCGATGAATCAAGACACTGCCTACGATCAGTTTATCCGTGAGCAGATTGCAGGGGATCGACTCAACGCAGATGCCGCAACAGGATTCTTGATTACGGCATCAGTGTTATTGCCGGGACAGATCGGTCAAGATGAACCTTCCAAAAGATTGGCCCGACAGGATTCGTTGGATGAAATAGTTGTTAACATTGGCCAGACTTTTTTGGGACTGAGCATCGGCTGTGCTCGCTGCCATGATCACAAGTTTGATGCGATCAGTCAAAAAGACTACTACAGCATGCAGGCTTTCGTGGCGGGCGTTGAGTATGAAGAACGAGAGTTGCAAACTGCGGACGCGAAGGAAGCAAGGCGTCGCGCAGAGGAAGCGAAGTCACAGCTCGCCGTGTTGCGAAAGGAGTTGGATTTGCATGGACCTATCGCATTTCAAAGAATAGTAAGGCCAGGGATCAACGCGGAACGCAATACTGATCGAATTGTACCCCATCGCAGCAAGAAGTTGCGTTTTACGATTTTAAAGACCAATAATCTAGAACCGTGTATCGACGAATTGGAGATCATCAATGCCTCGGGTGAAAATGTCGCCATAGCATCGCGAGGAACAAAGGTTACTTCGTCTGGCGATAACGTTGCTCCCGATCGACATGAATTGCGATTCATCAATGATGGTGTCTATGGGAATTCAAGGAGCTGGATGTCGAACGAAATGGGCAAAGGTTGGGTGGAGCTTGAGTTTCCACAGGTAGAAGACGTTCGTTACATCATTTGGGGGCGAGATCGCGAACGAGTCTATAA
>JBILTA010000379.1:0-5632 GCA_044371785.1 Pirellulaceae bacterium
AAGATACCATTAACCGAGATTTTGGTGCCAGGCACCTAGTGGATAGCTGTAAACTAGGTGCCAGGCACCAGGTGTGGATGGGGGCAAGACTGGGTAGGGAATTGGGTGCCAGGCACCGCAAGTTGGCACTTTATGATTTGGGTGTCAGGCACTTTATTGGTGGGGAGGGTGGTGCCAGGCACCCAGTTTGGGGCAGGGGGGCTGAGGGCTGAGTGATTACCCCCGATTGTCAGTCCGGCTAATTGTTCCTATCGTTCAGTGATAGAAATCTCGATCTCTACGTCGACGAAATTGGACCCATTTGTCATTACATATTTGGAGAACCATTATGGCTTATACATTGCCAGCATTGCCTTACGCTTACAACGCTCTTGAGCCTCACTTCGATGCTCAAACCATGGAAATTCACCATACGAAACACCATCAGGCCTACATCACCAAAGTCAACGACGCATTGACGGGCACCGAATTCGATAACCTACCTGTTGAAACTCTTATCACCAAACTAGCTAGCATCCCCGATGCAAAACGTATGGCTGTCCGCAACAACGGCGGCGGACACGCGAATCACTCTCTTTTTTGGTCCATTCTCGGTCCAGGCAAAGGGGGCGAACCAACCGGAGCACTGGCTGAAGCCATTCATGCAGCGTTCGGTGGCTTTGTTCCTTTCAAGGAACAGTTTGCTGCAGCTTCCGTAAATCGCTTTGGAAGCGGTTGGGCTTGGTTGGTGGTTCAGCAAGGCAAGCTTGCAATCGTATCCACTGGCAATCAAGATAGCCCGCTAATGGGTAAAGATATTGCTGGTTGCGAAGGAACCCCAATCCTCGGCTTGGACGTTTGGGAGCACGCTTACTACTTGAAGTACCAGAACCGTCGTCCCGATTACATTTCCGCTTTTTGGAGCGTAGTGAATTGGGATGCGGTTGCAGCTCGCTTTGCTGCTGCTAAGTAATCGTTGCTAATTGCAGCGTTTGCTCGCTTCAGCAAGCTACTAGCATCTAAATTCAAATCGAACTGACTATCTGAACGGGTAGCTATCCATTTCAAAGATGGGTGCTACCCGTTTTTTCGTAGGTTCGCTTGATCATCTCCAAAAATCTTGCACGAAGGGTGGCCCGAAAGAGGCGATCGCGATTTGTTCAGTTTCCTCTTGCGACGGAATCTGTGAACTCCTAATATTCCCGCGCGAATCCCAAATCTCTTGTATTTGAATGGGAGGTTTGGGGAAAGTTTGTGGATTGAATCAATTTTGCCGATGAGGTTGGTCGATACATGACCGTGCAGAATTGGATGATTCTCAATTGATGTACCGAGCTTCAGGATGAGGCTCGGAAGGAATAAACAGACGAAACGTCGGTGGCTCACCATTTCGCAGAAGAAGGATCTTTTGTTATGCGTTATCGAATTGCAAATATGCGTCATTGGTTATTGAGCGCCACCGTGGTGCTAGCCATGACTTCGACCGGTTGCCAAAGTGGTTGGAAGATGCCTAGTCCGAATCTTTTCGGATGGAACAAAAAGCCTGATCCAGCAACCATTGCGGGTAACAGCCCATCGGTATATCCAACAAGCCCAGCTTCCAAATACACTCCAAACACAATTGCAAGCGCCACGCCGAATCAATCCAATTCCGCTGCACCTAGTGTAGGTCAGCCTGGGATCAACACTGGTTTAGGTTCCATGGCTATGGGATCGATGCCATCTGGTGGTACCGCTGCAGCAGCAAATGGATATCGAGTTGGTGGTGCACCAACGACCGGAGCAGCCACGGGCGGTTACACCACCGGACCATATTCAACTAACGCAACAACACCGGCTTCCTCTCCGTACTCGAGCACAACACCGTCCACCGCAGGTTACGCAACAGCTTCGGCTCCACCTCAGTCAGGCATGCCAACCGGTGGCATTCCTGCTGGCAATTATGCTCGTACCGCAACCACCATGCCAACTTCAGGTATGCCAACTTCAGGCATGCCAAATTATGGCAGTCAAAGTTATGGAGCACCTGCCGGGGCGATGGCATCCGCAAATGGGATGCATGGAGCAGCTGGCGTTGCCAGTGGCATGCCTAGCACCGCTTCGTCCATGAACAGCAGTGTTCCCGCACTGCAAGCATCGCATCAGATGCCAGCCAATGGCCTTCCCAATATGCCACCAGCCGGTATCCCAAACACAGCTATGCCAAATAATGCTATGCCTAACAGCATGCCGAACATGGTAGGTAGCAATCCTGGCTCTATGCCAACCAACTATCCTGGAGCAGCATCGGGTGCTCTAACAGGCTCATCGGCTTCGTACCGTATGGCCGACACATCGCCGATGCCCAGCGCCTCAGGTGCTCCTGCCGCTGCTTATCCTGCTGGCCAATACTCAGCCCAACCAAGTTATGCTCCGCCAACGGGTGCCTTTCCTGGGGCATATCCAGTCTCCGCACCAACCAGCGGTGGCATGGCCTCTCCAACAGTCGCTCCACCTGGCTCGAACGCTGTTCCTGCAGGCTACCGACCAGGCAGCACCCGTGAATCCACTTATGACTTCTCACGATCTGCTCCTGGTACATCTGCTCCGGGTGCAACTACCGCGGGTGGTGCCAGCGGTATTCCTCCAATGCCAAGCGTCGGAGGTGTAGCTCCAACAAGTCAACAGTATCCAGTCCCAACTCAGTATCCAAGCTCGTTCCCTTCAAACGGGACAACTGGCTTGCCAACCTACAACGGTGGATCGGTAACTCGCTAAGTTAACAGACAACTCGTGGACTCATCTGAGTGCCATGTAAGTCAACAGCAAAAGAATTGTGGGTGATTGGAGTTCCGTTTTTTGGGAATTTCCAATCACCCATTTTCATTTCTATAGAGAGTGGCCATCGCTAGCATTCGCCATTCGGCCAATGCCCACTTATTACATCTTGCCTAAGCATTATAAGCGTAACTCTGTTACCGCTGCCTTCACGCTCGATTACATTTTGGTCATAGACTTTTGCTTGGATCACTCCAACGATTCTCGTGCACAGGATGAGCCCGTGCAGTGAGAACGAGCGAAATCAAACAAGGAACACCAAACATCAGGCGAGCACTTCTGGGCGACAAAATGTCGTGAAGAAGGTTCAAACCATCACGTTGCGTTTAAGTCTCCAACGACAATGGTCGACTGCCCCAATCTACTTCTGAAAATTTGGGGACTTTTGCGCGACTCTATGGGGAAAAACTTAATTACTACATTTCCGACGTTCGATAACAGAGAAGCATGGATGTCTACCCGCCGATCAAACATCACCACGCCACTAGCTCAGTTAGCTACTGGCTCGCGGGTGATGAATTGAGACAAGCAGGATTCCCAGAATGTCGAACGCCTATGGAGCGGTGCTGAGCACGTTGGCTGTTGCCATACTTACCCTACGCGGTGTAATGGCAGGTAAAGAAGCCGTGATTGTTCTCCAAGAGTGTTTGACGGGAATGTTGGTGTTTTACGGGTTGGGATTCTTGCTCGGCTTTCTCGCCGAATCAGTTTTAAGGCAATCGGCAGAGAGGCGTTTCCGAGAAGCTGTAACACGTTACTTAGATGAAAAGCAAGCGCGACAAAAATAAGCTTTGCGAACCTGAAATTTGTGAATCTTTGCCGTAGCTTGAAACAGAGAATTTAGTTACAGTCCCGCCCGCCACACAATGGTAGGAGGGGTTCAAGGGAATGACCCTTTGCCAGTTATGATCACGGAGGATTGGATGGCAACGACGATCGCACCGGAAGAAGATATCCAGACCGTTTGGCAGCGTTATAGGGCTGAACCCGATAACATCGATCTGCGAAACCGTTTGGTCGAACAATACATGCCGTTGGTTCGGTACAACGGCGAACGAATTTGGGCACGACTTCCCGATGGAGTCGAGTTAGACGACTTGATCAGCGCCGGGATCTTCGGCTTGATGGATGCCATCGAAGCGTTCGATATGGAACGTGGCGTCAAGTTCGAAACGTACTGCGTGCCGCGTATTCGTGGTGCTATGCTCGACGAACTAAGAACCATGGACTGGGTTCCACGTCTGGTTCGCAGTAAAGCCAGCAAGCTCTCTGAAGCGACCAAGCAACTCGAAACCCGATATGGTCGTCAGCCCACCGATCAAGAGCTTTCCGAACACATGTGCATCAGCATCCAAGAACTGGAAAAGATGCAAGCGGAAGCCAGTGCGGTAAATCTCGTCAGTCTCAATAAAAAATGGTACGAGACAGACAGCTACAAAGATGTTCGAGAAATCGACATCCTCGAAGACAAGAAGGGTGAAGACCCCACCAAGCGAATTCAAAAGAATGATCTTATGCGACTGGTCACCAAAGGCCTTAATCGCAACGAACGACTGATCATTATTCTTTACTACTACGAAGAGTTGACGATGAAAGAGATCGGTGCAACCCTCGATCTCAGCGAAAGCCGCGTCAGCCAGATGCACTCCAGCATCGTATCTCGTTTGCAAGAACAACTCGGCCGCCGTCGCCCTGAGTTTGGTACCTAGTAGTTTAAGCGTTACTCACCGATACACTTCTTGAAGGATGTTGTCGCATCAGCGGCAGCATCCTTTTTTTTACGCGCATTTTCGAAATGCACGTTCCTCACTCCCCAACATCTTCTAGGGTCGAATCGTCTATGAATTCAACTCGATGAGAACATCATCAGTGCCACAATATTTCCCTCATGCTCCCCAAAATAGACCCTCGTCGAGGAGTAAATTTTGCATGACGTACCCAAAAAAATGATCGTCAACACGCACAATATCCACGCATAGCACAACGGACGATGTCCAGGGATCATTTTGTACGACCCATTTCCCGGACATGAAAAGCGGGACAGCGGTGATCACTATCGCATTCCATAGCGGGTATCGCCGCATTCGATAGCGCAATACTTTTATTGCGTGTTGGAGCTGGGAAATTATGGGGATGGTTCAAGCAGGAACGGAAGCGTCAAGAGAACGCTAAAGCCACGTAACATAGAGTGTGTCTGTACCAAGGATTTCTGTATCCTACACATCTTTTTTGGGGATCCTATTCGTGAAATTGAGTCTATCCCCCCAGTTCCCCTAGCCACCGCTGTGCTCCAGCTATGGGGTAAACGTGGTGAATTTGCTAGCCAACAAGTTTTCGAGTGTCGAGAGCTTAGACTGCGAATATCAGCGCGATCTGTTACAATGCAGAACGGTTGAGATGGTGCGAGGTTGCTTCACATCCCATTGCTTTCTTGTTTTACGTTCATGCGATTACTCATCGATGGTTACAATGTGCTCCATCAAAGCGGCTTGCTTGGCAAAGGAAGCGGCGGTGTATGGTTGGAGCGTGGACGCAAGAAGCTTTTGGATTTGCTGCGTGAGTCCCTTGAACCGTCGGCATTGTTAGCGACCCACATCGTTTTTGACGCTTATTCCAGTAGCAGTATCTCGACTGAAATCACCAGCTATCAAGAGATCAAAGTACATTTCAGTCTCGGCTATGAAAACGCAGATGAACTGATCGAAAAATTGATTCGCGAACATCATGCCCCCAAGTCCTTGACTGTAGTCTCCTCCGATCATCGAATTCAACGTTGCGCAAAAGCTCATCGCTGTCGCATCTACGATAGCTCGGTCTGGCTTGATGAGTTGCCTCA
>JBILTA010000378.1:0-5632 GCA_044371785.1 Pirellulaceae bacterium
GCTGATGGGGAGCTAAGGCCCGTTCGACGGAAGTTCGAGTATTGTAGTCATCTCTTGGAAGTCCATATCAACTTCCCAATCTCAACCTGAGCTTAGTATTATTTGTCAGGGTTAAGCGACATTGCTAGAGACCGCAGTTCCTCCCATTCGCTCAGGGATGCAAGTTCCTGGAATTCGATACCAACCTCCCAGTAGCCAGCGCCAGCATAGCGTGACTGACGCTTGAGGCCGATAAAGCAGAGAGGTTGCTCTTCCCACACTGCGCAGAAAATAAGTTCCGGAGTTATCTCGAAAGGACAGAGTAGGGAAATGCCATCATCGGAAATGTTCTTGGAAATCGCAAATCCTGGAGAGCATTTCGAGTCCGTGTCGAAGCCTTGCACGAGGACGGGCATCGATGTTGGGTATCGAGGTTCTTGTCGATCATCTTCGTCCGATGATATGACTGCCGAGGCTTTAATGTCCATAATCCGTCGCATCGCTCGCCAAACTGCTTGCTTCTTGCGGCGTTCTTCAAAAATAGATGCTCGAGAAGAAGAAAAGAAACGAAACATCACTGCATCTCCCAGCAAAAACAAAAAAGAATTTAACAGCTGAGGGGCAATACTTTCCCACCAGAGGTGCCCTGCGAAAATGTAGAATGTGCGGGGGCAGTGTGCTCTAGAAGGACTCTAATTCGCCAGTTAAATACTAAATCGTTCTTTTGGAGGGTGTTTTGGGCGTTAAAACCAGTAAAATACGATCTCGTTTCCCCTAGAATGGTGTGACACCACGGTTGGGGGCTAGCTGTCAGAAGCCTGTTGAAGGGGCGTTAAGGGGTCTCCCATTCACCCCACACAGACGGTGTCGGTAGCAAGCGTTTTTGCTCCGTAGAGAGTGCAGGTACGGCAGCGGCTTGAAATCTTCGATAGTGTTCCAGTAACTCCGAGAGCTTGGTTTTTTCCCTATCGGCAACATCGGTTATCTCGGCGGGATCTGATGCTATTTGGTAAAGCTCATACTTTTCTCCGCCAGTCTTATCGCGAGTTGTCTTATGACTCAGATCGTTTTCTGGAGTAGCGGTTGCGTCATTGTTGGAGTCTTCTGCTGCCGGTCGCTCCTTGCCATCGCCAACTTGTATTACAAGTTTCCAATCACCCAAACGCAACGCGCCACGATGCGTCTCGGCATTGATCAAAATTGGACGTGGTTTGTTTTCGAGTTGTTCCATCCAAATTTCCCGCTTACCAAGCAACAGCGATGAAAAATCTCGACCATCTAAAGGCAACGGTTGCTCAACCTTTGCTCCAGCAAGAGCTACAAACGTCGGAAAGATATCGACGATATGCAACGGTTCGGTCTCATGGCTCTTTGCCGGTATATGTCCCTTCCAACTGACAAACGCGCAAGATCGAACGCCACCTTCATATAGCGTTCCTTTTCCTGCACGAAAGATGCCATTGCGAGTGACAGTGCCTGGAGATGGTCCCCCATTGTCGGTCGAGAAAAAGTACAGATTGTTTTCGCTGCCGCGAACTCGATCGAGCGTCTCACGTATCTTGCCGACCGATTCATCGACGGCAGTCAACATGGCGGCATAATTTCGACGTTGCCCTTTAAGATCGCCGAATGATTCGTAGTACTTTTCTGGAGCTTGTAAGGGAGTGTGAACTGCATTGTAGGGAACATACAGGAACAGTGGCTTTTGGCGCTCGGTGCTTTCGATCCATTTAATTGCTTCGGTTGTCAATTGCTCCGTCGTGTAACCCTCATCAAGGCAAACTTCATCGTTGCGATGCCAGTCGTATCCCTTTTCACGCATCTTGGTGAAAGAGTCGATGGCTCCACAGTAGTTGCCGTATTGAAAGTCAAAGCCACGTCGAGTTGGGACGTAGTCTTTGGTGAACATTCCTAAATGCCATTTACCCAATACGGCTGTGGCGTACCCTGTATCATGCAGGGTATTAGAAAGCAAACGTTCGTCGAGTGACAAGCCATACGCCCAATTCGGGCGGATCACACCTGTCTGCAACCCATAACGAATCGGGTAGCGGCCTGTCATAAGCGCAGCTCGAGTGGGTGAGCAAACATGCATGACATAAAACTGATCCAGGATAGTGCCGTCATGCGCGAGAGCGTCAATGGAAGGTGTCGGAATTTGCTTGCCGCCGGCAAATCCAACATCGCTTGAGCCGAGATCATCGACAAGGAAGATGACAATATTGGGGCGGCTGGCCTGGTCAGCCATCCCCATGTTTGCCGAACAGAATAAGGCGAATGTTACCAGCAGGAGACTGAGATAGTTTTTCATGTACTTATCCGCCAATAATCATTCACTTGGTCGAAAACTCGATATCGATACGCTGGGAGAAAAATCTATTCCGTCAGCAACTGCAGTCGAAGGTTACGGAAGCGAACTTCCGTCTTGCCACCCGAGTGGAGTTGCAACGCCAGGATACCCTTCTTCTTCCCTTTAGGATCTTTCAAGTCGACACACGGTTTACCGTTGATGAAAGTGCGAATATGGTCACCTTGAGCGACGATTTCGTATTTGTTCCAGTCACCCGGTTTGATAAATTCTTCCCCCGATTTGTCCCACAGCAAAGCACGGCCATGTTCTTCGTAGAGCTTGCCCCACCAGCCGGCACCAACATCAGCTTGATATCCGCTTACTTCCCCTTTGTCTGCTTGGCTACGGAACTGGATACCGCTATTGCCCTCATTCTTAACCAGCAAAATATCTAAAGATAAACGGAAGTCGCTCACTTCGAGATCACTAACCAACCATTCATTGCGATCGAGACCTTCTGTACGGCCCACGAGTTCGCCATTCTCTACCGACCACAACCCTTCTGTTCCTGACCATCCTTTAAGATCGGTGCCATTAAATAAGGTCGTCGAGTTTTCTGGTGTTGCCTTCATCGGAGTTTGCGATTTCGCGGACAAGTAAGCAATCAATGAACGAATTTGATGCTCATTGAATTGCTTCAATTGATCATCGGGCATCATCGATTTGTCGCTGATTTGCCGTTCTTCGATTTCATCTTTGGGCAATACGATTAATTCATCCGTGGCTTGCAGCGTAATCGTTTTATCGTCTTCTGCTTTAACCAAGCCTGTGATGACACGCCCATCATCGGTCAGAATGATTGTCGGCTGGTACTCTTTCGCCATCACTGAGCTAGGATCGATAATGTTGCTCAAGAGATAATCGAGATCAGATCGATTGGAGCCCGTCAGATCAGGACCAATTTGATTTCCAACTCCGTACAGCATGTGGCACTTCCCACATGTTTGCGCAAAAATGGCTCGTCCCAAAGGCAAGTCAGGTTTGGGCTGAGTGGTCGAGGCCACTAGCGCTTTGTACTCGGCGATCATCTTGAGTTTCTCTTCTGGCGACTCCCGTACAGTGCCCCACACTTTGCCAAGCGATTTATCAATCGTCTCGTTCTTGAGATATTGCAACTGGCGAACGAGATCGGCAGTCAGGTCCGTATTGGGTACCTGTTTGGCTTCAATCGCTTTTAGGAGTTCGATACCCGAATTGCTGCGTGCACATAGAGTCGCCAGAGCAGTTCGTTTCAATTCGGGGCTAAGTTTTGCGTAGCTTTCCAATAACACCGAAGCAGTTTTGGGGCTATCGTAGGTTGCCAAGCCTCGAATCGCAACGTCAGCCAAGGGTGAATTAGCGG
Source organism: Pirellulaceae bacterium (assembly GCA_044371785.1). Lineage (GTDB taxonomy): Bacteria > Planctomycetota > Planctomycetia > Pirellulales > Pirellulaceae > JAFLCP01. The sequence continues at coordinate 3,672 of JBILTA010000378.1, forward strand.
CAAGTTGCAATAGCGTATCCACCAATTGTGGGTCTTTGGCTTCAATCAGTGATTCCAATGCGACTCGACGTTCGTTGATCGATTGTTTCGGATCCATAACCGCCGAACGCATTACACCCATCGCGGTAGCGTCACCAAACGTCACACCCAAAGCTGTAGCTTGTAGTACAACTTCCGAATCCGTTGATTGAGCCAGCTTTCCATAGATGCCTGCCCAAGCAGCAGGCGCGGTGACTTTACGTTGGCCTTTTAAGGCCGAGCGAATGGCCACTAAGAAAGTTCTGTGCAGAGCGGGTTCATTCGCTTTGCCTAAGCCTGCAACCAAAACTTCCAATGCTTGCTCTGCACTCGAACTGCCGATACGTTTGAGCATATACTCTCGCAGCAAGGGAAGCTTTTCACCCGCGGAAAGCCCGAAGGCTAGAGCTCGTGTTGGATCTACGTCTGCCAATGGTTCAGCAGCGTACCAGTAGAGCAACGGTAAGTTGTGATCATTCGCGTCGACGGCGTGGCTACAAAGACCATCGAGAATCGTCCAGCGGCTTTCCACGGGTAGTCGCATGGTTGCCGAAGCAATTGCTTGACGTACAACGGCCGAATCATCTGCAGCGGCGAGTTTGCTCAGGGTATTGATCCAGGCAACATCTTTAGAACTTTCCTGGTTTTCCATTTTAAGTCGAATGGCCCAGTTACGGACATATGGGCTCTTATGACCCAATAATGTTTGCGTGAGCGTATCGCTGACGCCGCCGGTAACATGCAATGCCCAAGCGGCTCGCAAGATACGTGTATCGGCTTCTTCGCTGGTGGCGATCTGTTCGAGGCGAACGCGTGCAGCGGGAGCAAGTTTGCCAGCGGCGAATCGTTCCTGGAGCAAGCGACGCGAATGACGCACAAACCAATCGTTGGGGTGTAGTACAAGTTCAGCCAGTTCTTCATCGCTTTGTTTGGTCAAATCAGTGCCGGATTCACTTTCACCGTAGATGATTTTGTAAATACGACCATTGCTGCGATCGTGAATATCAACGTCAGTTCGATGGCAAGCTTGCATATCATACCAATCGATCATCCAGGCATTACCGTCAGGTCCATAACGCAGATTGAGGATTTGTGATGCCTGGTCTCCTGTTAACAAGAAGTCCGGTTCGTGAGTGCCAACGTATCCGGATCCATTTGGCTTAAGAGCATCCACATTTAAGCGTTGACCATGGATGTTGTTGAAGAAAATTTGATTTCGATATTTTTCTGGCCAGCGACCACCGAGATAAATCATGGCACCTGCGTGAGCATGTCCACCACCTGCTGCATCGGATTTGCTATTGCCGCTATGAGGTGTAGCACCCAGGTAATGCAGGTGATCTGCGATTGTATCGATATCTTTGTACGTGTGAGGATTGAAATGATTGCCCGCCTGGCGAATGTATCGACCACCATCGATCATATGATACAAGTGTGGGATAACGCAGGCTGTGATGAACGCGTCGCCATAGTCGTTGAAATCAACGCCCCACGGATTACTGGTTCCATGAGCGAAGACTTCGAAAACATGTTTGGTAGGATGATAACGCCATACACCTGCGTTAAGAGGTTGACGCTCTTCATCTTTACAGCCTGGCTTGCCCACACGTGAGTGCGTGAAGACCCCATGGCAACCATAGAGCCAACCATCGGGCCCCCAAATGAATGCGTTCAAGGTTTCGTGAGTATCTTGATAACCCCAACCGTCTAGGAGAATCTGAGGCTCGCTATCCGGTTTGTCATCGTGATCTTGGTCAGGAATGAACATCAAATAAGGTGCAGCTCCGACCCATACTCCACCGAAACCAACTTCCAAACCACTCACCAAGTTAAGGCCTTCAGTGAATACCTTGCGAGACTCAAGAGTTCCATCGCCATCGGTATCTTCAAAGATCAAGATTCGGTCACGTCCTTTTTCTTCTTTGGCGCGGATTGGATATTCG
>JBILTA010000381.1:0-5618 GCA_044371785.1 Pirellulaceae bacterium
ATAAGAGTGTTGGATACATGACCTTCGACGAAACAACGGATGAAGAATCTTCAGCAAAGAATTCTGAAGATTCTCCAAATCGTCCCGGGAATCCGGACACATGGAAGTACAAGGAAAGAACCTGGATTGGCGCGATCACCGAAGAAACTGCAGGTTACTTCTACAATTACGGCTACTTTCTTGGCGTGGAAGTGTACACCGCTGGAACCACAATTACTGAGACGGGGGCGGCTATCGGAGATGCTGTCGGCGAACATAGTGCCAGAATGTACTTCGATCCTTGGGAGGAGTTCAACATTCTTGCCGATTCAGCAACTGAACTTGCAATTGCGCTGAAGTCGCTCGAGCAGAGATTTATTGCAGATCCTGTCGGAACGCTACAAATGGTAGGTAATGCATCGATTGATTACCTAGATGATTTGACATCCAATCCGGAAACAAGTGGCAAGTTATTGGGGAATGTTGCGATACTTTGGGCGACAACCGGAGCCAACGCAGGAGCCAGTACATATCTACGAACGCTATTTGGTGCGACCAAAGCTGCTCAGACTGCTGGCGCTGCGGGAACCACAGGGGCAGCAACTTCCACTACAAGTCAAGCAGCGAATGTCGCACGAAAAGTCGCTGGCGAAGTAGAGGATGTAGTTGACAATGTCCCAGTTCCCAAAAACATTGATGCACCAGACGTTCCGAACAGTGCGCTAAAGGAATTGGTGGACGAGGCGCCAAAGGCGGAAGGGACTACACTTCCGGTTCTCAATAAGACCTGTTTCGTAGCTGACACGCCGATTCTGACGCCAGATGGCTACAAGCCAATTCAGGACTTCAAGGCGGGCGATGCCATCTTGTCGCGGCCCGAAGACAAGCCGTATGAACCAGTGCGTCCAAGCGTAGTGGAAGAACTCTTTGAGCTTGCTGCTCCCATTCTTGAATTACGATTGGGAGGCCAAACTATTGAAACCACCGCAGAGCATCCGTTTTATGTAGCGGAAAAAGGCTGGGTTCGAGCCGAAAAACTCGAAGCCGGTGACCAATTGGTCGGCCATGACGACCAACTGACGACTATTGAGTCGGTGACTACGATGGAGCGACACGAAACTGTCTACAACGTCCGTGTTGCCTACGATCATACCTACTTTGTAGGCGATGAAGACTGGGGATTCTCAGTTTGGGTACACAATGCATACTCAGTCAGGCAATTGGCTGACGGAACATTCGCCATCGTCGATGATGTTGGTGATGTGGTTCCCGGTTTTTCTAATCTAGAAGCGGATGAAGCTGCATTCTTGGTAAAAAAATGGAACACTGCGGCAAAGAGAGTTGGGCCGTTTGCCCTCCGAGAGTTGCCTACTTCAATTGATGGTCGTCTCAAAGGCCTTGTGCCAGATTCGGTTCCGTCTCAGTGGGGTAAAGGGCAGATCGAGGACGCAATTGATATCGTCGAGGAGAGTCTTCGTGTAAGGAATGCGGAGGCTTTGGATTTTGCCGCAAACCCACATTTATCAAGCAAATGGCAAGAAATCTCTCACGCAAAACGAGTTCTACTTGAAGAACGCTTCCTTCGACAACTTAGAGAGGCACTTGGGAGGTTTCAATGACAACGTTTCAGGAAATTCAATCCGAGGTAGAGACTCTACCGCCAAATAAACTCGCTGATTACGCTTGCAATCTCGCTGACAAATTTCGGTCAAGCTTTGAGGCGGATTTGCTTGTTTCCATGTTAAGCGTAGATTCTGAAAAACTATTGTCAATCGCCGCTTGGATTGCAGGCGAAGTTGTCGATGTAACTTCTGATAGAATACTTCTTGCACCAATCGCTAGACTTCTTTCTCACTCGAATCCTGAGGTACGATTTGAAGTAATTAAGCCGGCTCATGCACTCGCGACGCCGGCTGATTCCCTTGTAGTCTGCAGTATCTTGCGACTACTTGGAGACAGTGAAGTATCGGTCCGGTGTCGTGCTTTACGTGTTGCGTGCTTTACCGATGATGAACTGATCGGAGCAGACGTTCTTAGCAGAATTCCTAAAGCGGCGATCATGTTAAAAGGATGTGAAAGAACCGCTTTGTACAATGCACTTGAAAGTGGTGAATTCTTAGAATATCAATTCGCGATTGCGGGTTTAATGAAACATCGTAGTTGCGATGAAGAATTGCTGGAACTGGCGAGGAGACGGTTTGTTGACGACATAAGAGTTTTCGATTCCTTGCCTAAAGGAGGCAGATATACAAGTTAATCACTTGCCCCAGTTAGTGAATTGGAGCGAATGGACCCGCGTGGTGTACGGTTTACACAAGATACTGTCAGTCCGAACTTTAGCGACGGAGGAACGATAACTGATGTAGTTAGTCAATTACGTCGCGGCGACCTTTCGCGCGACGACTTTCCTACCATTCGAATCATGGAATACAACGGAAAGTTCTACTCTCTTGACAACCGTCACCGTACAGCGTTTAAGGCGGCTCAACTGAAAGATATCCCTGTTCAGCGGTTAGATTTGGCAGACCCTGCCGTAAAGGCCGAATTTTTGAAAACGTTCAACCCAATCAATGACGGGTTAAACAACATTGTGGTACCAAAGGCAGGTCGGGCAGATGCAAGACGGATACTACGGGAGTTCGGAAAATATGATTCAAATTAAGGGCAGTGAATTCGGCGAAGAGCAATTGAAGCTAAGCGAAGTTTGGACATGGCAGAGTAATCTTAATGAAAGTGAAGATTCACTTGTGCCGGTACCGCTCACGGAATACGCACTGTCTGAAGCCGATTCACTTTTGATTCACGCGACTCTTGTTACTGCATCCGGAACGAGGCTGAACGAGTTAATCGTATACCAACTTGGTGACGACGACGTTTTCGCAGTTGAGGTTCTTTCGGGGCGCACGAAGTTCACCTTTAACAAACATGTTCCTGACTTATCACTGGATGACTTGAAGCGGTTAGCGGCGTTTCTCAATGAGGATATGGGCTCGTTGCTACCAATCCGATATTCCGTCGCGCCGAAAGAACTTTCGATTGACGATGGCGAGTTCAAGTTCTGACCGCCGGACAGATGGCGTGACTGAAGTGGAACTGCGTCAAGTCCGACGGAATCTCGGGGGCCAATTGTGATGATTGAGGCTCGCAGATGGGATGTATTGACAAAGCGGGATGTGTTCTTTGGCTAGGAGCGGAAATGCTGCAACTACTAGCAACCCGGAAAGAACTGGATTTCTAAGGCACGGCATCGATGGTGATGGTGGCAATGACGACTGCGGCGCCTGGCTTGCATCCGAAGACAGTAAAGCGACTAATTGAAACGACCTAAATCAAGTGCAATCCCAACGAATGCGGTTGAATCTCAAGACAATGAATCGAAGTAAAAAGAGTTTTCGTAAGGCGTTTAGTTCTTGCTGGGCAATCATTGGCAAGTTTTTGTTTCCGCATTTCGAAGTACTCAGACTAGATTTAATGTGGCTCATGACTGTTCCTTTTTTTAATTCAATTTTTTCAACTCATGGGAAGCCGTTCAAGATTTTTCTCTGAATAAGCACTTTTCGAATGCCGAGTTAGAATGAAGCATTGGCGGTGTACCACTCTTCATCGAGTGCGTGTTTCATACTTGCTTGACTATGCCGACAGCCCGTATCGCTCCACCGAAAAACGTACGTTGGGTCACCAAATCGATTTGGGTCTGCGAATGAACAATCCCGGAGCCACTTCCCGAGACTCTGCTGATCAAAATCCGCTCTTCTGGTCCGCATAAATCCGCCTGTTCGCACGAATGCGTCGTACCGAATCGCCAATGACGCCCAGAAGCGACCGCCGCTGGGTTCGATAAGGCGTTGGCCGGTGTAGGTGCTGTAGACGTGGCTGGGGTAGCTGAGTTCGAAGTCTTTGAGAACTTGGGCGTGGTAGAGGAGATGGTTGGGAAGGTAAATGTCGTCGTCATCCCAGAGGGCAAGGGCATCGAAAGGGCCGAACTCTTGAGCGAGCTCGAGCATTCGGTTGTATTTTTCGACGATGCCGGGTTCGCGGCTAGTGGTCGAAATTAGGGCCCAGTTGTCGTGGCGTTGTTCTGGGAAAACACCGAGATCATCGTAGATCAGCAGGAAGGCATCCTTGTGGACCTGCGAATGAAAACAGGCAAGGGATTCTTCCATGAGCCGCCAAGGACGATTGTAAGTTGGACAGAGGCAGAGAAATCGCATTATTCGTACCCTTTCATTTCAGCGCGACGGATCGCTTCTTCAATCAATGAGCGATTCAAATCGAGTGGATTCAAACGCCAAGCCAGTTTCCAATTCTTGGTATCGAGTGCAGCCGTAGCGGCAATCTGAAGCTTCTCTGCCCAGGACCAGTTGGCAGCATTGTGATTGACTTGATCCAAGATCCATTGGAAATTGGGCTCTTCACGACACCCCGCCACGCCCCAGCGATCCATCTGCAACGCAGTTGATTTACACGAGCAATTGGGACGTTCGGTGACGCCAATTTCTTGCAGCATCTCGAACATCTCGGTGCCGGGGCCATACCCTGGTGGCCATAACCAAATCTTGCGCGGTGGCTTATCGGCTGAATAACGCGAAAGAACAGTCAGCCCATACTGATTCGGATAGTGCCCGGCGATGAACCATTCCCCTTGATCTACCAATTCGCGGATCGCAACAATCAAGCCCTCGCCGCCATCGTCGCCATGAACTCCGTTGGCTTCGGTGTCGTGAAACACGATGTAACGCGTAACATATGGGGCCCATGCAGCAAGTTCCTGTCGCGCTCGAGCTGCGTTGTGGCGGGTGTCGATGAAGAGCATATCGATGTCACCATTCGGTGTCGGCATTGCATCGAGCGATTGGATATTGAGATCCCAAGTGGTCTCCAAGGCCTTGTAACGTTGGCCAAGGTCGAGAATAGCGTCATTCTCTTCTTGGTAGCTTAACAAGTATTTCGGCTTACCCGCCAAGTGTGCAAGCGAACTCTCGCGACGTTTGGTCATTTCAGCGACCCGCTGGCAACCCGCAGAAACGCACTCCAGGCTCGAACCTTGGCCGCCAAGAATGATCGGATTCAGCTCACCACTTTGCTTAATACGGCCGAGCAAAATGTTGTCGATCAACTCAACACCGCCGAACTATCGTTTACCAATGGCTCGGTCCAAGCATCGACATCCACAAATAAACAATCGGGAGCTGCCGCGTCGACACTTCGTAAGGATGCGGCCAAAGCGAGCATCAATCGTAGCAAGGAGGACATGGGAGCTATCGTTACCGCCAGCATTAGCGTGGCCAATGCCGAGGTGGCGCATGCACTGCGGGTCCAGGCGGCGAAAGTAACACTAGCTGAAGCCACGGGAGCGGCTTTGAAACAGAAGCATATTGACCAGTACACCCAAGCTGCGATTGCAGCAGCAGAGACGGCTATCGCGCAAGCCACAACCATCTTTAAGGCTAGCGAGAAGACTTCGACAATTACGCGGGCGGGTGATGTGGGTGATGCCGCCATCGCAGCTGCGAATGCAACGGGTCAAAACTTGATCACGCAGATTTCGTCGCAAAACACCGCGCTGACTACATATACAACGACCACCAATACGCTTGAGTCAACGTTTACATCGACCATCAATGGCCTAACAGTACCTC
>JBILTA010000380.1:0-5618 GCA_044371785.1 Pirellulaceae bacterium
ACCGCATCTATGTAGCCACCGGCATGAGCGTCGAACCGATTGAAGAAGCAGAAGTAAACCGCATCACTTACATGGGCATACAGCCCTTGCTTCAGCAAGATCCAAAGCTGGCAGCATCGAGAACGGTCGTTGTCGAAATCGGCGGCGGAAGCACGGAGATCCTTGTCGTTCGCGGTGGCAATGTTCTATTCTCAAATACCTACCGCTTAGGTTCACTGCGACTCCTTGAAACCCTGGAACGCTTTGATGCGCCAAAAGCAAAACAGTTTGTGATCATGGAATCGCAAATACGCCGCGTGGTCGATCAAATCTGCGAACAAGTACAAGTGGATACTCCAGTAGAATTGATCGCCCTGGGTGGCGATGTTCGTTTCGCCGTAGCCAATCTCCTCGAAGACTCCAATCAAGAATCACTTACCACACTCTCAACCGACCAACTGGCGGAGTTCACCAAACAAATCCTAACCCTCAGTGACGACGAAATGGCACGTCGTTTCGGTATCAGTTTCCAAGATGCCGAGACCGTTGGCCCCGCTCTCCTCAGCTACGTTTTGCTGGCTCGCGGTTTTGGTGTCGACACTATCCGTGTGGCCGAAGTGAACTTACGCGACGGACTTCTTCAAGACCTGGCGACACGCGATCATTGGAATGCAGATTTCCGCAACCAAATCATCCGCTCCGCAATCGGCCTAGGCCGCAAGTTCCATTTCGATGAAAAACACGCTCGTCATGTTGGAGCATTAGCGCGTAAGCTTTTTGCAGAATTACAAACGGAACATCAACTCGATCATCGTATGGAGCTAATACTTTATTTAGCTGCACTGCTGCACGAAATCGGTTTATACGTAAACGTCCGCAGCAATCACAAACATGCGCTATATCTGATTCGCAACAGTGAGCTCTTCGGCCTAAGCCGTAAGGATGTGCTGTTGGTTGCTCTCATTGCTAGATACCATCGTCGGTCAAGCCCGAAACCGGAACACGAAGGCTATGCCACTTTAGATCGCGATGATCGGGTGGCAGTCGCCAAATTATCAGCCATCTTGCGTCTAGCAATTTCGATGGACGAATCGCGTAATCAACGCATCCAAGACTTCAAATGCCGCATCGAACCCCATCGCGTGGTATTGACTGTTCGCGGAGTCGAAGACATCTCGCTCGAACAACTTGCGCTCAAGCAAAACGGCGGGCTCTTTGAAGAAGTTTTCGGCAGCCAGGTACTGCTAAAAATTAGCCGCCAGCGTTAGCGCAGCCGCTCTACTGCGCAGCCGCTCTCCTGTCTCCTCCTCTCCTCGCCCACTCAGATATCACAAACTTTGGCGGCGTGACGGAGTGAGGCGATGGGATCTTGCCAGGTTGGAATAAACTCCTGAGCGACAAATCCTTCATAGCCAGTATCCAGAATGGCTTTCAGAATGGGTGAATATTGAATTTCTTGGTTTTCATCGATTTCACAACGTCCAGGATTACCGGCGGTGTGATAATGACCAATCCATGGATGATATTTTCGAACGCGGCGGATGACATCGCCATGCATGATCTGCACATGATAAATATCAAATAGCAACTTCATCCAGGGTGAATCGACTCGCTGAATTAAGCGGATACAGCGTTCGACATCATCACCAAAATAGCCGGGATGTCCTTTCATCGGATGAGAATCATCGCGTGTGTTCAAATGCTCTAAACACAAATAGACTTGATGCTTCTCGGCCAACGGCAACAACTCTTTCCAGAGTTTCACACAATTATCTTCTGCCTCAACGTCGGAGATACCTTCCTTTCGCATGCCGGTAAAGGTAATCACACGCTGACTACCAACTTTGGCGGCTAGCTCGATGGCCGCAGTCAGCTTTTCGATACATAAATCATGGTTTGCAGGATCTAAGGGTCCCTGCTGGAAACCATGACTGCTCACCAAAGAGATCTTCAACCCCAACTTCTGAACATCGGGGTAGAACTTGCTATCGATGCCTTCAATGCCCTCAAATCCCATATCAGCGGCATGCTGAGCGAGTTCTAAAGTGGGCATGGGATTGAAGCACCACCCCATCAGCGATTGATGGATGCGTCGCTTGGTGATCACACGCTTGTTGTCATCGGAACCAAAAGCTACTTGCGTAGAGCCTGCAATCATGCCCACACCTCCTAAGACGCTTGTTCCACCAAGAACACCGGCAGCTTGAAGCAAACCGCGTCGGGAAACATTTCCGGTTGCACGTTCCGATGGATCGTGGGGCATGATTTCATCTCCGCAAAAATTATTCGTCGGTCACACAACCTTCGGAAGCAGACTTCACCAAACGGATGTACTTATACAACGTTCCACGAGTCGCTTTCAACGCTGGCGCAACCCATTGGCCGCGACGTCGCTCCAATTCAATGTCACTCACTGATACATCGAGTCGATTATGTTCGGCATCGATCGTAATTAGGTCGCCATCTTGAACTAAAGCGAGCGGTCCACCTACCTGAGCTTCAGGCGTGATATGTCCCACGATAAACCCGTGTGAACCACCCGAAAATCGACCGTCGGTTAACAGAGCGACATCGTTACCTAAGCCTGCACCCATGATGGCGGAGGTAGGTGTCAACATTTCGGGCATACCGGGTCCACCCTTAGGACCTTCATAGCGAATGATGATGACATCACCTTTGCGAATCATACCCTGCTCAAGGGCTCGCAACATCGGTTCTTCACCATCGAAACATCGCGCTGGGCCAGAGAAACGCAAACCTTCTTTGCCGGTGATTTTGGCGACTGACCCTTCAGGTGCCAAATTACCTCGCAAGATCTGAATGTGACCAGAGGCCTTGATCGGATTGTTCACAGTTCGCACGATGGGCTGTCCAGGTGAAAGCCCAGGCAAATCGCGAAGATTTTCCGCGATGGTTTTGCCAGTAACCGTCATGCATTCGCCATCGATTAACTTCTCTTCCAATAGATATTTCATCACAGCCGGGGTACCGCCCACGCGATGCAAGTCTTCTTCCACGTATTTGCCAGACGGCTTCAAATCGGCAATGAATGGAACACGATTTGATATCGTTTGAAAATCATCAAGAGTGATCTTCACGTCGACCGCTCGTGCCATTGCAATCAGGTGCAAGACGGCATTGGTTGAACCACCCAAAGCCATGATGACCACCATCGCATTCTCAAATGCGCGACGCGTCATGATATCACGCGGCTTAAGATCGAGTTCCAACAATTTCAGGATAGCGTCGCCTGCTCGCAAGCACTCCTCTTTTTTGGCAGGATCTTCTGCTGGCGTAGACGAGCTGTAGGGGAGCGACATACCCAACGCTTCGATGGCACTGGACATCGTGTTCGCGGTGTACATTCCGCCGCAAGCCCCTGCCCCAGGACAGGAATTTCGTACGATAGCTTGACGTTCTTCTTCCGGAATCGATCCCGAAATGTACTGACCATAACACTGAAACGCAGACACGATATCCAACGCTTGACCGTTCCAACGACCAGCCCGAATCGTCCCGCCGTAGATCATGATCGCTGGACGATTCAATCTGCCCATCGCAATCAAACAACCCGGCATATTCTTGTCGCAACCTGGCAACGCTACCAAAGCGTCATACCACTGAGCGCTCATCACCGTCTCGATCGAATCGGCAATCAAATCGCGCGATTGCAGTGAGAAACACATACCACGCGTTCCCATCGAGATACCATCACTCACACCGATGGTATTAAAACGCATGCCAACCAATCCAGCCGGTGTGGTTCCTTGCTTTACCAATGCGGCCAAATCATTCAAATGCATATTGCATGTGTTTCCCTCGTACCACACACTGCAAATTCCCACCTGCGGCTTATTCATGTCCTCAGGTGTCATGCCGGTTCCATACAACATCGCCTGAGATGCTCCTTGGCTCTTAGGCTGAGTAATCTGAGAACTATAGCGATTCAATGGTTGGTTCATAACGCAATCAAATATTCAAGAATAACAAAACAAGAACACCCGCAAACAGCCGTTCAATGGCATTGACATCGGCGCGATCATTGGGGGCTGTTCGGACGGAGAGAACGCACCTCTATTTTAACGAATCCCGAGCCACTTTGGCAGCCGGTTAAGCCCCTATATTTGGGCCATTCAATATTACCTCTGCTTATGTGAAAAATCTGACAAAACGCACCGACCCCCGCATCTCAATCGAGATAGAATGGAGAGCAAACGCTAAGGAGTGCTTGTTCTCATGAGAATCGTTTCGCTTTATCCTGCTGCAACCGAAATAGTGGCATTGCTTGGTCTGGCTGACCAATTAGTGGGAGTCAGTCACGAATGTGACTTTCCACCGGCTCTCAAGGGACTCCCTCAGGTGACGAAGTGCACCATCCCCACACACGCCTCTAGCGCAGAAATTGACGCTGCAGTGCGTGAGAAATTGACCAACGGAGAGATGCTCTACGAAATAGATGCGAAGCTATTACAACATTTGGAGCCAGATCTCATATTAACTCAATCACTCTGCAAAGTCTGTGCTGTGGACCGAGCCTCAATCGAGTTATCTATGGGCAGCCTCGCCTATTCGACAAAGATCCTCGCGCTACAACCTACCGGCCTCGAAGCTGTCTTACATGACATCCAACTGATCGCAGCAGCCACCGATTGCTCTGAGCGTGGCTCCCAAATACTTGATTCACTCCGTTCAAGAATTCACTACGTTGAACAGACAGTCAAGAAATCATCGTACCGTCCCACGGTTGTTATGCTGGAATGGATCGAACCACTTTTTTGTTCAGGCCACTGGACACCTGAGTTGATCCGAATTGCGGGAGCACACGAACAAATCGGACGTGAACAGGAATTATCGCGAACTATTTCGATATCTGAAATTATCGCAGCCAATCCCGACATCCTGCTGCTCGCCTGCTGCGGCTATAACAAGGACCTTACACTGGATGACGTTCAGCGGACCGACCTACTATCGCAACTCGCTTCGATAACTGCGGTGAAGAACAACCAAGTCTATCTCGGAGATGGTAATGCCTATTTCAATCGGCCTGGCCCACGTTTGGTCGACACGCTGGAAATGTTAGCCTCAGCCTTCCACCCGGATCTATTCAACTTTCCCGAATCCCATCCACAGCTGAGCCGTTGGTGTGACCTATAAACACACCCCAGCGGCATGACCGAGTACCATTCGCTTCGAAACCAATCGACTCTACAAGAGCTTTTATGACACGTCCTGATTTTATTTATTTCGACCTCGGCAACGTCTTGGTGTTTTTTGATCACGAAATCGCTAGTCGCCAGATTGCCGAAGTCGCCGATGTCCCCGTCGACTTGATTCGCCAAGAAGTATTTCATTCGCCTTTGCAAAGCGACTATGAACGCGGATTGGTGAGCAGCCGCGAATTTGTAGAACGCCTAAGCAAGAAACTGGGACGCAACTTACCTATCGATGAAACACTGGAAGCTGCCAGTGCGATTTTTGACCCACATGACGCCATCATCGAATCGATTGCGTCACTCCGCAAAGCAGGTTTTCGCCTTGGCATTCTTTCCAATACGTGCGACGCGCATTGGACCTGGCTCATGCGACAAAACTATCAGGTACTTGGCCCCTGGTTCGATGTCATCGCGCTGAGCTACGAA
>JBILTA010000382.1:0-5606 GCA_044371785.1 Pirellulaceae bacterium
TGCCGACATTTGGCGGCCCTGCAAGTTGAATCTCCCATGGCTCACTCAAGTGTGCCCCTAGGGCCGAGAAGCTGAGCAGTTCTTCAATTTGGGTTTGTGCCAGCATTACGGCGCCATGGTCCAGTAGGGCCATCAACTCCTGTAGGTGATAGCGGAGTGCGCCTCGGTATTGATCAAGCAGAATGGCGGCAGCTGTTTCGGTGGTTGTGTGCAGTAAGAGTTGCTGGGCCTGTTGTTCCAGCGTCAGGCGGGGGTATGAATGCGGAGGCAGGTTTGGTTCGCAGAGGGTAGCACCAAGCGTCGTCAGCTGGTTGAGTATCGACGGAATCACGATACCTGCATGGCAATGAAGTTCGAAGGTTTCTTCATTTTTGCGAGCGACCACCAATTCTTCAGCGTGGTGGGAATCGAGTTTCCATTGGCCGAAGCGGGCAGTTGCCACGGGCCAAGTTGAAATCGCTTTTCCCTTGATGGTACGAAAGTGTTCGGTAACCCACTGGAACGCGGATGGACCTGACAAAGCGATAACCCCGATGGCACCGGGTGTTGCCGAAGTTAAGCGCTGAGCGGTGTCGAGACGTAGGCCGCTGGTCATGATGGAATGCGTTGCGGTAGTGAGTGTTGCTATTTGGACAGCGATGGTGGTTCGCAAAAAAGAACCATCGGAAATCTAAAGAGATCGCCGATGGTTGCGTTATGTTTTAGTTATCAAAGGAACAAGTGATGGACTTCGCGGTTTGTTCGCGAGTTACGCTGTCACTGGTTCTTTCATCTTTTGGACGAAGTGATTGTTGCCACTGGATTGGCTAAGTTCTTCGGCCTTTTTGCGAGCCATGGCTTCTTGGTTGAAGTCGAAGGTCGCTACGCGTTTGAGGTTTTGGCTAAAAACAGCCCATTGCACTTTCACTCGAACTTCTGCTGGCTCTTTTTTGGCTCGCGTTCGCTTGGCAGGCTCTTTCTTTTTCTTGGTTTCTACTGCTGCTTCTTCACCTTCTACGCCACGCGCTTCGGCTGCATCATAAGCTTCGCGCAACGCTTTTCGATTGGTTACCCGGCCGGCCATTTTTTTCTCCTCGGGACATTCCCGACACTAATTTGCTCTCTGGCACGCCAAAAACACGTGCCGATAGGCTTTATCTTAATCAAAAATCAATTTGGATCACAGTCCAAACCGCGGATGTGTCGTTGTAGGTGGCTAGCTTAGTTAGGGGGTGTCTTCCGTTTGGGGTGGATTTTGGTCCGATTTTGGGCCCAATTTGCCGCCGTTTTTGTGCGATTCGCGACCTGCTTGATAGCGATCCCGCTTTGGGCTCCGGTTTTCCAGCCACACCTGAATTTCGCTGGGGCTGGGTGGCGATTCGTTAACTTGTTGAACCAAACGATTTAAAAAAGGGCGACACCAACCACATCCAGTTCCTGCCCCAAAACACTGACTCACTTGGCTTGGTCGAGTGACTTTCTCGACCCGCACATAGTTGATCACTTTGCGCCAAGAGACATGGAAGCAAAGGCAAAGTTCGTCGTCGGGTTGCATGGTTGGCTACTCACGCGAGGTCGGCATTTTGAATCAACCAGGTAGCGATGCGGCAAGCGTTGAGGTAATCGGGAACATCGAGATATTCGTTGGTGGTGTGAACGTTGCGTTGACCGCAGCCGAGGGAGACGGCGGGAATGTCATGTTGGTAGAGCCAGTTTGCATCGAGACCTCCGTCGCTGATGGCCATTACCGATTCGAGTCCTAGGGACTTGGCAGCTTTAGAAGCCGCGACAACGGACGGTTCGTCTTTGTCCAGCTTGTAAGCTTCATAATCGATGCGTGTTTCGATTTCGACTTTAACACTATCGCCTTTAAGATTCTTAACTTGGCTTGCGCCCCAGGAGAACGCATCGACCATGGACTGCACGATGCGGTCACGGAAGTCGCGATTGTGGCTGCGAGCTTCAGCTCGAACCAAGGCGGAATCGGCGACGACGTTGGTGGCGTTTCCACCTTGCAGCACACCGATATTGCTAGTGCCTACAAATTTCCCTTTTTTCACGGCTCCGAGCCAGCCATCATTTTGCAGTCGAGCGATAGCCAGTGATGCGGCGGTAATCGCATTGGCGCCGTCGGCGGGTGCGATACCAGCGTGGCTAGCGATCCCTTTAAACACGGCATTCATACGGACGCCGCTGGTGGCTCCGATGGTCATTTTGGTTGCCATGCCACCATCAAAATTGAATGCGAGTTTCGGTTTGCCGAGCAGGTTGGCTTGTAATAATCGGCTACCTTGCAGGCCCACCTCTTCTTGAATGAAAAAGCAAAGTGTTGTGGGCAGGTAGGGTAGATTTTTTTCTAGGGCTTCTAAGGCGGCGATTAGTACAACGGCCACACCTGCTCGGTCATCTGCGCCCAGCGCGGTAGAGCTGAGGGCGGACTGGATTTTGTCTTGGCGGCGTTGTGGACGGCAACCGACGCAGAGCGGAACGGTGTCCATGTGAGCGGATAGCAGTAGACGTGGCCCACGGCGGTTACCGGGGAGTTTCACAATAAGGTTACCGGTCTCACCACCGAACGGAGAGCGTTGGTGTGCTTTGTCACGGCGAATGCAACTGGCTGGAACGCCAGCCGCTAGTAGCGTTTGTTCAACGGTTTGTGAGACAGCAAGTTCTTGGCCACTTGGACCAGGGATTTCCATCAGTCGGGTTACAAGTTCAACGGCTCTTTTTTCGGAGATCTCGATCATATTTGGATATCAACTAACCACAAAGCGGTTGGGATTGGGTGGAGAATCAGCCTATTTTTCAGGCAAGGAGCTATAATACCATGTCTCCTGGTGCGCGTCGTTGTTCTCTCAAAGATATTTTTTCCCCGCTTTCCTATGCTTCCTATTGTCGATACTAAACGTTCTCCATTGCCGACCAATCACATTTTGAATTGGGACAAAGCGACGATTCAGCAGTGGCTAAAGGATCGCGGCTATCCCGCATTTCGAGCGACGCAAATTTGGAAGTGGCTTTTCGAAGGACGTGCCGATTCCTTCGAAGATATGACCGACTTACCGAAGAAGCTGCGACAAGAATTAAGTGAGTCGTTACTGTTGTGGAGTTCGCGAGTTGTTACGCATCTCGAGTCTGAAGATGGGACGGAGAAGCTCTTATTGGAGATGGCGGATGGAGGACGTATCGAATGCGTTTTGCTTCGCGAAGAGAGCCGACGTTCGATTTGTGTAAGCAGCCAAGTTGGCTGTGGAATGGGGTGCGTTTTTTGCGCGAGCGGTTTGGACGGAGTGGATCGTAATTTAACTCGCGGTGAAATCCTCGAACAGATGTTGCGTTTGCAACGCTTGTTGCCAAGTGCGGAACGCTTGAGTCATATCGTAATGATGGGCATGGGCGAGCCGTTGGCGAATCTGCAAAATGTGTTGGGAGCGTTAGATGTGGCACGGCATCCGGAGGGACTGGGTATCTCGCCACGTCGCATCACGATTAGCACAGTTGGCTTGCCGGCGGCCATCGATCGTTTGGCAGAATTCGAAGTTCCGTTTCATTTGGCGGTCAGTTTGCACGCTCCCACGGACGAGTTGCGAAATCAAATCGTTCCAACCAATAGCAAGGTAGGGATTGGCGCGATTGTACAAGCAGCGGATCGCTACTTTGAAAGGACTGGTCGACGTTTGACGTTTGAATATGTTTTGCTGGCGAAGATCAATGATTCACCGGAGTGTGCTGATGATCTGGTAAAACTTTTGGCACATCGAGGCGCGATGCTCAATGTGATCCCCTATAATCCAGTTCCAGGGTTGCCGTACGAAACGCCGTCGCCAGAACGAATTCATCATTTTCGACGTGCCTTGTTGGAAGGTGGCATTAATGTCATGTTCCGCCAACGCAAAGGGGATGAAATTCAAGCGGCCTGCGGACAGTTACGTCGTATAAGACAAACCCAGCCCGATGTGTAATGCCATGACCTTCTGGGCTATATTCGGCCCATGAATTCATTCAATAAAGCGATATCATGCTCACTCGAAACTTGCAAATCATCTGTGTGGCGATGATCGTTTGCGTCGGCTGCTTTTATCAGGCTCGAAGGTTGCGATTGTCGGGTGAGATCGGTACTGCCATGCAATTGATCTCGCGAGCCTATGTTGAGCCCGTTGATCAACGACAGCTTTTCGATTCGGCGATGTCCGGTATGCTGGCCGACTTGGATCCTTACTCTTCTTACATTCCTCCGGTTGAGTATCAGCCCTTTCAAGATGTACTGAAGCAGCAGTTCGAAGGATTGGGAGTCAATCTCGAAGGGCCACCCGCTGTTGAACGCTTAACCGTCGTAGCGCCATTAGCTGGGTCGCCTGCGTACCAAGCGGGAGTCGAGCCGGGCGACGTAATATTGGAGATCGATGGGAAGACGACCGAAAGTATGAGCGTCGCAGATGCTTCGAAGCTTTTGCGTGGACCAGAAGGAACGTCGGTGCATTTGAAGATGCGACGCAAGAGCCTGGAAGAAGGGAAAGCAGATTCGATTCTTGATTTTGAGATCCGTCGTGCCGCCTTAGAAGTTGAATCGGTTGTCGGCGTCCAGCGAAAGAAAGATGGTAAGTGGGATTATTATCTGCCCGGTCAAGATAAAATCGCATATGTTCGAATTGATATCTTCGGAGAACGAACGACAGACGAGTTTCGAAAGGCGTTAGAAGAAGTCAAGGGCGATGCTCAAGGGTTGGTGCTGGACCTTCGCGATAACGCGGGCGGATTGTTGCCTGCTGCAGTGGATATCTGCGACCTGTTTTTGGATCGTGGCCCCATCGTTACGATTCAGGGACGTTTGCCAGACGATCGTGTTGTTTATGATGCAACTGAAGGTGTTGCGATTTCAAATGAAGTACCCATTGTGGTATTGATAAACGGTGGCTCGGCTAGTGCGAGCGAAATTGTTGCGGCCGCTCTACATGACCAGGGGCGAGCTAAGGTGGCAGGCGAAAGAAGTTTCGGTAAAGGTACCATTCAGCAAGTGTTCGTGATGGATGGGGGACGCAGCGGCTTGAAATTAACCACCGCCAAGTACTATCCACCTTCAGGCACGAATATTCACCGAAGTCCCCGAATGACAGAAAAAGATGTATGGGGAATCATGCCTGACGAAAAGCTGCGAGTATCACTCACAGAAGAGCAAACTCGCAAGCTTTACCAACGTTGGCGAAACTCGGAAGTGCCAGGGGCTGGGAAAATAAGCTCAGGTGATGCGAGCACTGCGAATCCTGATGCCGACGGACTGAGCGATGATCCAGCTTTGCAAAAAGCGCATGAGCATTTGAAAGAAATGCTGCATCCCATTTGAATTGAGCTAAGCAATCGAATCTCAGGATTCAGGTCAGTTTGGTTTCTCTGTAAACACTTTGCTACCAGCCGCTTTCAATGCGGGAATCTGCTGTTGGTTAGCTGCATCCGAGAATGGATTGCCGTAGACATACAATCGCCAAAATGGGGCGAATCTCTTCGCGCCAGCAGCGTCTGCTTGTGCCATCTCCACAAGCACTGTCAGGTCGCTGATCTTGTTTTCTGCCAGCATCACATAACTCAATTCGGTCAATGGCTTGAGAAAACTCAAATCGCTGATGTTGCAA
>JBILTA010000383.1:0-5585 GCA_044371785.1 Pirellulaceae bacterium
AACGGAAAATGGGTTCTGCGCAGTAACGCTCGAAGTCCGAAACGACAACGCCCACGCTCGCAAGCTTTATCACCAACTCGGCTTCAAAGAACTTGGTGATCCGTTACCCTCGGATTACATGCTCTTCGGTAAATGGTCCACTTCCTACTGATATCACCATCGGCTCTGCATGACACTGGAAGAACTACTGCGACAATCGCTACTCCCTATCGAACTCGATCGAGAGGATATACAACGACTCAGCGAATCACTGCAAAGCCTTCCCGCCCGGTCCATCCGTCGTCTACATAACTTAAACGCAAACCATCACACTTTTTTCGATTCACTGGAATCCATTTCTTGGCATTCCAATGGCTATTGGTGGGATGAATCGCGAGGACGCCCAGGGGCAGAGTCGATGTACGCCGCCGGTGGGTATTTCATTCAAGACGCAGCCTCGATGCTGCCACTCACTCTGCTCAACGCCCGTCCCGGTGAATTGATCTGTGATCTTTGCGCTGCACCCGGTGGTAAATCGACTGCAATTGCCGAAGCCTTAGGCGACTCCGGATGGCTGCTTGCCAATGAAGCAATTCAATCGCGTCTCGCCCCGTTAGAGCTAAACTTGGCTCGTACCGGCAGCGATCGGTACCTCACCAGCAATCTTGATCCTGAACAACTGGCTCAAAAACTTCCACATCAATTCGACGCGTTGCTGGTTGATGCCCCCTGTAGCGGACAAACATTGATCGGCAAAGGGAAACAATCCTATAGCTCAATGGGCAGTGCGGCGATCGAACTGAACGCTGCCCGACAAGTCCGTATTCTCGATGCTGCCGCACAACTTGTCCGTCCCGGTGGTCGTCTCGTCTATTCGACGTGCACGTTAGCTACTGCCGAAAACGAACAGCAAGTGGCTACCTTTTTGGAGCGACATCCAAGTTGGGAGCTTGTACCACTAGACTCCCTATCAGCCCACCAAAGTCCTTTGCTCGCAGGCTGTTATCGCCTGTGGCCCCATCGCGATCGCTGCGCAGGTGGTTTCGCTGCTCTGCTATATCGCCGCCCAAGCGAAAAAGAGCCCCTTATTAGGAACGAAAGAAACGACTCAACGGATACGGCGGAAGAGCGAAACTCTCGTGCCAAATCGCGAAAAAGAGACGAAAATCGCTCTCGATATCGAGCAAAAAGCTGGGATTTCGAGTTGCCTGCTGAATTGGAACGCTGGGGGAGGCTGGACTGGGCAACCGCCGCTGCGGGACAGCAGCAGGCATTCGCTTGGCCCGAAGAATTACCAGCCGGCTGGTTAGAATTGCTACATGGTGGTCCTGAAGTTGCCTACAAAAAAGGAACTCAGTGGTTTCCGTCGCACGCTTTGGCTTTGCGCAGAAACTGGCGCCCTGCTCATTCGGTAAATTTAACCGACGATGAAACCAAGCGTTTTATGGCTGGTGAAACGATTGAGCTGAGCGATCGCTTAAACACTGAAACGCCACCTTGGTGCGTCGCACGCTGGCAAGAACTCCCGCTCGGCTGGCTCAAAATCGTCGGCACAATCGGCAAAAACCACATACCCAAACCAGCACGACTTCACCTACAGTCCTCATAACCGTCAATCTGGCGAATGATGGCAGCCTGTAACGCATTCAGACGATATGTCTTGGCATGCGGATTATCGTGCGCGATCCAATCCGCTTTACCCGACATTTAATGAGCACAAGATGTTTACGCATACGATCGATTTATTGGGGGCAGCCCCTTTCATTATTTATGGCCAAGAAATCGCTTGGGGCGACTTAGCCATCATCGGGTTGCTGGTGCTTTTGGAAGGCGTATTGTCCATCGACAACGCGCTTGTGTTGGGACTACTGGCGAAACGTCTCCCGGCACATCAACGAGCCAGAGCACTATCGTATGGCTTGATTGGTGCTTTCGTTTTTCGTGTAATCGCAATCGCAACCGCTAGCTTCTTGCTGCAATGGACATTCGTAAAATTTCTGGGTGGATTCTATCTCGTCTTCATTGCCGTCAAGCATCTCTTCTTTGAAGGCCATGAAGAAGAAGAGCACAAGATTGTGATGGATGAGCAAGGCAACCCTTTGCTGGTCGATGCGCAAACCGGCTCGGATCTATCTTCCGATCAAGAAGATATTGAAATTCGTGAACGTGTCCCTGTGGGAGTTTCTTTGATTACCGATGGTGGTAATCCAAGTACCGAGAGTGCAACGACAAAACGGACCACGAAGAAGACCTCGTGCAAGGTCCCTTCATTCTGGGGCACTGTTCTAGTTATCGAATTAACGGATATCGCCTTTGCCGTCGACTCGATTCTGGCCGCGATGGCCCTTGCGGGAAGTCGCCAGAGTAAGCTGTGGGTCGTCATCGCCGGGGGTATCTTGGGTGTTGTGCTCATGCGGTTTGCCGCAGCACTATTTGTGCGATTACTAGATCGCTTCCCGCGCTTCGAAGTCTCCGCTTATTTGCTTGTGATTATCATCGGCGTTAAACTGTTGGCCGACTGGGGCTTCAATAGCGACTGGAGTTACCAACAAAGCCCATGGATCGCCTCACGCTTAGGCAGCTGGTCCGAAACGTTCAAGAATGTCGAAGCGACTCGTCGCAGCACTGTTTCTAGTTACGAACAATGGCTCACCACCCACTGGCCGCTAACTAAAGGCGCGAAACTTGGACATGCCGACCATCATGCGGAAGATGGGAAAGCAGAGGAACATGTCGACTCGACCGCCAGCCCCGAAACAGCTTCAAGTCATGACAATTCTCAAGAAACGGGCACTCCTAAGGCTAAAGAAGTAGCCATCCCGCACATCCCTCATTTACTTGACTTCCACGATTTGCGCCGCCCTGAATGCCTAAGCTTCTGGGTCGCCATGGCATTGTGCTTCGGGATTGGATTCATTCCACGTAGCCGCACATCATTGGATACATAGAGCAAGGCTACGACACGAAACCGGCTAATTCCGTCGCCCGTTGAACGCGACGAATAGCGACCATAAACGCAGCCGTTCGCATACCAACCTGCGACCGCTGCGCCTCTTGCCACACCTGCTCAAAGGCATCACTTAAGGTGTGATCGAGCTCCTGTCGAACTCGATCTAAGCTCCAACGATAGTGCTGTCGGTTCTGCACCCATTCAAAATAACTGACCGTAACACCACCCGCATTGGCCAAGATGTCCGGGACAATTGTGATGTTACGCTCGTTCAACTTGCGATCTGCTTCAGGCCAAATTGGTCCGTTGGCACCTTCGATGATCATCTTCGCCTTGATTTGATCGACGTTATCTTCGGTAATGACGCCACCTAGCGCTGCAGGTATTAGCAGGTCACAATCCAGGGTGAGCAAATCATCAGCCGGTAGCTTCGTTGCATGTTCATATCCTTCAAGACTCCCCTTATTGGCGAGTGTGTGACGCAGCACTTCTTGAATGTTGAGCCCTTCAGCGCAGTAGTAACAACCGCTCACATCACTGACAGCTACAACAGGGAAGGCGGATTCAGAGAGATATTTGGCCGCATGCGAACCGACATTCCCAAAACCTTGTATGGCAACACGGCATTGCTCAGGACGTTTTCCAATACGTTTCAACATTTTGGTAGCGATGATTCCCACACCACGTCCCGTCGCTTCCTCGCGACCTTTGGCCCCATATTCTTCTACTGGCTTGCCAGTGATCACAGCTGGATTGAAGCCATGGTATTTTTCCCACTGATTTCGGATCCAAGACATTTCTTCGAAACCAGTCCCCATATCGGGTGCTGGTATATCTGTATCGGGTCCAATGATATCGTGAATTTGATCGACGAACGATCGCGTCAACCGTTCCACTTCTTTGCGGCTTAGCTTTTTGGGATCCACTGCGATCCCACCTTTAGCTCCGCCGTAAGGTAGGTCAACAACGGCCGTTTTCCAGGTCATGAGGCTGGCAAGCGCTCGCACTTCATCCAGGTCAACAGAAGGATGGTAACGTAAGCCACCTTTCATAGGGCCGCGGCTGTTATCGTGCTGAACACGATATCCTATATAGGTCCGAACGGTCCCATCATCCATTTCGCAAGCAACCTGAACGGTCACCTCACGCTTGGCGGCGAGCAACAACGACCGCATCCAATCGGGCAAACCCAAGCGATCTGCGGCTTCATTGAAGTACAACTCGGTGGCTGCAAACGCTTTCATATTGGAACTCCTTGCCTGATTTCGCGTTAGGACTCACGCTAAGGTGACCTATTGAACAATTTAGTAAGTGCATCATGACTCATTGTCGGTTAAAGTGACAGTACGGGAAGGGAGTCGCCCCCACTCCAATCGCAACCCCCAATAATGAACACTTAACCACCAAACCCAAACCACCCCATCACTGAAAACTGAACCACTAAGCGGTTTTAGAATGTCGATAACTCCCGCCGAACTCTGGCAAAAAATTACCAGCTATTCTCTCGCTCTCCCGGACCAATGCCGGCAATGGGCTAACGATATCGCTAAAACCCAAGGGGCTGCCGCTGCGCTCCAAACCGATCAAATCGTCAACTATTTACGCGACCAAAATCTACTTTCCCAATATCAACTCGACCAACTTACCAACTCCGCCGAACCCTTGCTCAAAATCGGCCCCTGGCGCATCGAAGATCGAGTTCAACCATCCCCCTTCAGCCAATGGTTTCTCGGTAACGACGTCGCTCGCAATCGCAAACGTTGGCTCTTCATTTTGGATGATACGCTCTTACAACAACCAGAAGTTCGCCAAGCAGGCCCTTCTCTCGAATGGAATAAGATTCACTCTGCTCTGAAGTTAACCGACGGACTTAACTTTGAACCACCCGAAAAACATGGGTCTCAACTACTTCTTTGCGCTCTTCCACTGGAAGGCTCGCTGATCCAACCGAAAGATATCTCGCCCAACGTTGCGGCTCAATACATCCTGCAACTCGCGCGAACTCTAAATGAACTCCACCAAAATCGAATGGTTCATGGTAACGTTCGACCCGATCGCCTTTGGATCAATCCGCAAGGCACAGCCACATTACTTCGGGATCCAATTGTCCCACCCAACGCCCCCTCGACCACCGACCCATGGAGCCCACTAGATCGACAACTCGCTCCAGCCAGCTGCGTTCATTTTCTTGCCCCTGAACTCTCTGTTCCAGGGCAGATCTGGACTCCCGCCGCCGATATCTACTCACTCGGCTGCTTATGGTATTGGCTCGTTACTGGCTCCGCTCCTTTTCAATCGTCACCGCTCAATCAAGTCGCCGTGCAACATGCCGTATCTCAACTATATGCCTCAGAAAATGACCTTGGCGGCAAACACTTAGCAGAATGCTTCAAATTCTGCGTTGCCAAGAATCCATCGAGTCGCTTTAGTCAGGCAGGAGCTTTAATTGCTGCCCTAGAAGTGGCTTTGGCAAAAGTGGCCGTATCAGAAATTGCCACACCCCCTGTGCTACCCAAACCCGAAATCAAAACCGAAATCAAAACGGAAGCCAAAGCTCAACCCAAACCAGAGCCCCCTAAACCTGAACTTCCCAAGCCCGCAGAAATCAAAACGGAAACTCCACCGGCAACTGCTCCGAAAGTAGAAGCGCCAAAGC
>JBILTA010000384.1:0-5576 GCA_044371785.1 Pirellulaceae bacterium
CGTATCATATTGGTTTCTTGAGAGTTGGGCCAACTGTTTGGGTACTCGCGTACGCCACGGTGCTCGACGTGTCGTTCCATGTTGAAATCGCAACCAAGGACTTGGAAGGAATGATTGGCGATGTCAAAGTTCAGTTCGCTGCCAAGGTAGGGAAGCACGAAATCATCGAGTTGGACGTAGCCTTTACTGCCGGAGAATCTCACGAGCTGTTGATGTTCGGTGATAAACGAGCAGTAAAAGGAACCAGATACATTGCCTTCGAATAACAGTTCGGCGGAGAATTCTAACGGTACGGTTGAAGGGCTAGCAGGTTGTTTACCTTCGGTGAGAATGCGGGCGGTAACTTGATATGGAAGGTTACCATTCATGGCCCATAACATCATGCGGATGCAATACCAGCCTAGGTCACCCAAACAGCCTTGAGGTTCCATTTGTGAGTGAGTGCGAATATCGCTCTGGAAAAACGCATCGGGCCCGCAAAATGAAAATTGAATTCCGATACGACGTAGGGTACCTATTCGCTCCTGATCTTCGAGCACAGACTTGATGGCGGGTAAGCGACGGCTGTGCATAAACATGACGCCATCCATGAACTGCACCTTGTTGACTTGGCAGGCATCAACCATGGCTTTTAAATCAGCAAGATTGGAGGCGCAGGGTTTTTCGCAAAGGACATGCTTGCCCGCTTCTGCTGCAGCAATGACCCAAGTTTTGCGAAGGGCGGTGGGGAGTGGAACGTAAATGGCATCGATGTCTGGATCAGCGATGAGTGATTCGTAATCACCGTATGCGCGGGGAGGTGTGGTAAAGGGAGTCGTAGACTGATTCTCTGCAATAAAGGACCGAGCCTTGTGGATATCGCGGCTGGCGACAGCGGCTACGGTTGCATTTTCGGCATGATAGATGGCTTTCCAGTTCTTGCGCCCGATACCTGCAGTGCTCAAAAAGCCCCAACGGCAGACGTTTGTCATGGTTTGTTGCTCCCACCCGTTTATTTCGGAAGATCAAATAGACTGACCAAGGACTGTATCGAAGTGATAGCCGGTTGAGTAAGATTGATATCTCGATTCGCCCCATCTTGTCAATCGGCCCACCTTTTTTCTCTGAAACGACACACGATGAATATTCGTATTTTTTCCGCTTCTATTGCAGCATATGTAGTAACTGTGTTTGCGCCCTTGCTGATCGGGCAACAGCCTGAGCCGGTGCGAGTGTTTGTGTTGGCGGGTCAATCGAATATGGAAGGTCAAGCGGTCGTTGATTTGAAGGGCAAGGATTACAACGATGGAAAAGGGACGCTGTCCGCATTGCGAAAAAGGGACGGCTACGAAAACAGAATCGCCCATTTGTTTAACGCGAATGGAGAGGGAAATCCTCGCGATGATGTCTGGGTGAGATATCAGCGCGAGAACGCGCCTTTGTTGTTGGGGCCACTCAATTTTGGATTTTCTGTTTATGGTGATTCGCACCACTTTGGTCCAGAGCTTCAGTTTGGCCACGTTGTCGGAGATGCAGTGGATGCTCCCGTGCTTATTGTAAAAACGGCTTGGGGAGGAAAAAGCTTATATCGAGATTTTCGCCCACCCTCCTCAGGTGGTGAAACTGGGAAATACTATTCGCTGATGATATCGCAGATTCGTGAAGCGATCGCCAACTACGCAATGGAAATTCCTGAGCTAAAAGGGCGAGATTATCGCTTAGCTGGATTTGTTTGGTACCACGGCTGGAATGATGGTGTCGATCCAGCGAAGGCAATACCAGAATACGAAACCAATCTGGTGAATCTTATTTCCGATTTACGAATGGAACTGAAACAACCTGAGCTTCCGGTGGTCATCGGTGAGCTAACGGGACCCTGGCGAAATGCGCCACCTGAATGGGAAAAACTCAGAAAGGCCCAAGCTTCCGCAGCAATTAATGAAAAGCTAGGGAATTTCGTGGGCTTTGTGTCTACGCGAGACTTTGTGCGTCCTGCAGAGGAATCGCCAAACCCAACCCATGGGCATCATGAATTCGGAAATGCTGAAACGTATTTTTTGGTCGGCGAAGCTCTCGGGAAAGAAATGGTGCGGCTACTGAAGATGCCGCGGCATGAAGAATAAATCCTGCATTGAGATCAGTTCAGTAGCGAGCTGGCAAATTCGCGAAAGCGAGCCAAAGCACGCTGATAGCGTTTCTTGGCGGTTTCCACCGGGATCGAGAGTATCTCGGCAATCTGAACCAACGACATTTCATCTTTATGACGCATCTCCAGTATTTCCCGATCGTTATCCCCCATTTTTTCGATGAGGCTTTCTACCTTGCGCGAAAGCTCAGCTTCCGAGATACGGGAGAGAATGGAGGGCATCGACACGGAGAGTTGTTCGGCGATAAAATTGTAACCACTATCGTTGATCATAATTTCGCGTGCTGGGGAGCGAATTGCACGAAACTGTCGACGATGAGTTTCGATCAATAAGTTCTTTCCCAGTAGCCGCAACCAAATTACTGGGTGAACTTTGGGGCAGGCGAGGTATTGGTCTAACCTTCTTAAGGCTCGAATATAGGTTTCTTGAAGGATGTCGGACGCGTCAACTCGCGAACGCAGGCGATTATCTAATCGGGCGGAGATCATTGCGCGCAGGTTATCTTGCATACGCGAAAAAAGGGCAGATAATTCTTCGGCTCCCGTAGATTGTAAGCGATTCAATATCTGCGAATCTTCGAGAGGATCGCGTTCCGAAATCTGCTGAAGATCCTGACCAATTGCACAATGTGAATTCGACGTAGGTATTACACCGCTCATCTATTTCACTCCAAGAAACGCTTCATGGACTACTGTTCCGAGTTCCTGCTCAAGTGCTTTGGAGAAGTCGAAGGCCTGTGGTGGAAGCTGGTTTAATCGCGAGTTTACAGTCGAAAACCAGCTTCGAAGCTGTTCATCGGATAAACGGTATTGTCCTAAATCTGGAATCTGCGAATACGGTCGTTCTACCAGAGCACTTAGCATCGTCTCCGACTCTTGTTCAGAGATGAATTTATTAGCTACAGCAGTTGCAAAGCGACGAAGAACTAGAATTGCTCCCGTTTTTTCTTGCTGATTTAGCGATGATGGTTGCAATAGCAAAGAGGCTCGCATGACTCTAGTTGCTGCGGGGAAGGTCGTCTCGCGATACTTAAGTAAGAAGTCGTTTAGTGTTTCTTTGGTCACACCACCTTGTTCTTTGATTTGGGAGGTGAGTTTGTCAAGCTGTTGAAGGATTATGATTTTGGCTTCTTCGGAATAATGAAGGTTGTCGGATGTTTCATCAATGGACTTTTCAACATAGTCAGTCACAATTTCTAGCATATTCTCGTTTTTGGAATCGGCGAGCTGATCGATTAGATTGACGGCAGAGCGAGATATGGTGGGTCTGGGGGCTTCACTTACTTGTTTACTGTTACGTGACCGCGCAAGTCCCCAGACAACTCCAGCAGTCATGCAGAGTGAAAGACAGCCTGTGCTGATCAAGACCATTTGGCGACGACTGCGTCGATGAAATTCATGGTCCGGAAGTCGTTTACGTTTGCGACGATCGCAATTTACCTTGCCATCTAAAAATCTCTGCAATACGACCTGTAACTCGCAGGCGGATTGATATCTATTTTGAGGATCAAATTCGCAGCATTTCATGATTACCTGTGCGAGATTTGCTGGAATGTTTCTGCAAAGGTTTTGAATCGGCGGCAGGGTAAGATCGGGACGATCAGGAGGGGTTATGAATTTAGCGCGATCGTTCCAAATATTGACGCCAGCAGCCAGTTCATACAAGGTAATTCCCAGCGAGAAAACATCACTTCGAGCATCGCATACGCCTCGAAGTTGTTCTGGTGCCATGTATCGCGGCGTTCCTATGGCATCACCCGTTATACTCAAGGAGCGTTGATGATCAAAGATTTTCGCCAAACCAAAGTCAGTGATCCAGACCTTACCTTCTCGGTCGAGGATGATATTTGCAGGTTTGATATCACGATGAACCATGCCTCGGTCATGCGCGTGTTGTAAGCCCGATGCTATCGACCAGCCGAAGTTTGCGAATTGATTCCAATCTTTTTGGATTTCATTGAGCCAATATTGTAGGCGGTAATCGGCGCGACCGTGTTGCAGGTCATAGACACTTGCGCCATGAATTAACTTCATGACAATAAAAGCGAATTTCTTATCGTGTCCATACGAATAGACGGGAGTTATGTTAGGGTGATCAACTCGTCCCATCGCTTTGGCTTCGATTTCGAATCGCTCTATGGCAGATTGGCTTCGTTCCAACGGTATAATCTTGAGAGCGACCGAGCGGCCGACGTCAATTTGTTCTGCTTCATAGACGGTACCCATGGCACCTCGGCCAAGCTCCCGAATGATTCGGCAACCTCCAATCAGATCGGAGAATTTTACTGTCGGAGGTTTCTTATTTTTCCCTAGGGACTTCTCGATGAGTGCCAATGCGGGAAGATCCGCACGTATTTGTTCTTCCAAATGCGGAAACGTTTTCGCAAGTATTTCGATAGGGAGTTCGACGCCGCGTCGCAATTCAGAAATGTACATATCAGCTAGATTGCTGAAGCTGACATCGCTCGGTTTGTACGAAGCTTTGCTCATTTTTCCCAGTAGCCGACTCGAGTTAAAATAGCGCTAGCAGACGGGAAGTCATGCATCGCGTCTTGTGCGGGGCATAATAGCCCAATGAACAGTTACCCTAAAAACGCCGTAGGTGTGCGCATTAGATCCCTACCGGGAGCGTAGCTTGCGATCGACAGGGGAAGCGGAATGTGCTCGAGAGCACCAGGCAGTTGATGCCAGGATTAGGTTGGTTAAACCGTTTGTTTGGGTTGTACTAGCTGGGAAATGCACACATGCCCCTCGCGAGCAAGGCCCATAGTCCCGGTATTTTGCGGTCGCGATGAGCCAGGCGAGAGCTCAGTTCCCCCTTGTAGACCTCTCTTTTATGGTCGCATTCGGATAGATACAGAGACCTTCATTTCAGATCGGCAATACCGAATCTCCCGTCACTTCCGACTGCAATTAGGGTTCCATTAGGATGGGTAGCGAGGACATGAAAGCCTGTCATCGATACACCTTTCCAACTCGAACCATCGTCTGAAATATCTGTACCGGAGGGGCCGGTGGTAACCCAACGGATGATAGGCTTGGACGGGTGAACGACAGTGACAATCGAACTTCGAAAAGCGATTGGTTCGATAGCAGCGAGCCTCCAGGTCTTTCCATCGTCATCCGAGAAGGCAGCAGTGTGACGTGAACTCTGTTCGGGACGATAGTCGCCCCCAACGGCAACAAGTCGTCCCTCAGGGGAGCTCGCAATCGAAAAGATTCCAGCAGCTTCACCTGACGGAATGGGGCAGAGACTATCGAGCCATGTTTGACCAAAATC
The DNA here is from genome assembly GCA_044371785.1 of Pirellulaceae bacterium. Lineage (GTDB taxonomy): Bacteria > Planctomycetota > Planctomycetia > Pirellulales > Pirellulaceae > JAFLCP01. The sequence continues at coordinate 5,406 of JBILTA010000384.1, forward strand.
GGTAGAATAGTAAATTCGTGAACTTTCACTGGTGACACCTCCTGTGCCAAGCCAGGCTCGACCGGATGCATTCACATGCAATGCTGAGTTGCTCGCGGCAAATGCGGCTTCACCAACCCGCAGTTTGGGGATAGAGTCCTTAGCAACCTCTTGCCATTTTCGCCCGCCGTC
>JBILTA010000385.1:0-5574 GCA_044371785.1 Pirellulaceae bacterium
GACGCGTAGGCCACAACTCACTTTCAGCGTCATACGCTCGCTGCTCTTGTTCGATGGAAGCGATTTCCGCTAGTGAGCGTTCACGCTGGAATCGCTTCCAAGCTAGCTCGGTTTCCCGTAACATGGGATCGCCTGTCTCGACCGGCGGCGCAGCTTTCTCTCGGTCGAGTGCATCAATCCTCTCTCTGAGCGATGCCAGTAAACTCGGAAACTCCTTGCGTCGTTTATCGCGTTGATTGATCGTCTCTTCCGCTTTGGAACGCTGACTTGTGGCCGCCTGCAATTCGCTCTGCAACGCTTGAAGCTGACGCTCTAACTCCGATAACTCCGTCCCCAGATTTAGAAGATTAGGGGGAAGACTGGCTGCTCGCTCTGCAGCCATTTTGGACATTTGCAAGCGATCTTTGGCTGAAGCAACTGCTAAAGGTGCCTGCTCTGCCGCTGCCGTCCAATCCCGACGGAGCTTCTCGAATTCAGCAATCGCCTTGAGGTCGATGCCGATCTGCTTATACAACTCCAACAAAGCCTCTTTGAGTTTAGTATCAAGGTCAGTACTGGTTTGTATCTGGGTAATGCGATTTTGTATTGCATCCGTCGACCATGGATCAGGTGTAGGTGCACCCGTTGGATCTTGCACTTGATTGACATTGCCCGGTCCAACGTTAAACCCAACGGCAGCTGGTGGCTGAGATCCGCCAGCCGTAGGTGGCTCAGTTTGACCACCCGTCAAAAAGCCTCTGGTCTGAGTTCCCTCCGCCTGCACATTCTGTGCAGGCGTAAACGGCGTTGGCGACAGTTGAGCCGGAGCGAATTGCGACTGCGGCGGCTGGGCCTGAAATCCCAAAGCACCTGTGGTCATTGCGACCGCAAGAATCAGTGCGAATAAACCCTGACAAATCGGACCGATTTTGTGGCAAAAGGGAGATGCTGCTCTCCCAAGGCTTTCAGATTGTCCTTTCATCGATCGCTCCATCCGTGTTATGGCGTCAATACTCTTCCATGTCTAACGCATCGCGACGATTTGAGCAACCATCCCCTCAATTGGAGCCGTGTCAAAACAGGCAAACTGGTCAATTCATTGGCAAACTAAGGAAAATTCAACGCTGGTAAAGCCACCGCAGGGGAATTGTAAGGAGCACTATATCCCTCGAAATTTGGCTTCCATTGCACCACAAGCTTGATGCCTTCCAATTTTGTGCCAGGCGCTTGTTGACTTAAGTCGGGTAACTTCACACTCACCAATTTTGCTTCACCCATTAACTCGATTTCCATCGGTGACGTATTGATCCCCTGGGGAAAGCCTTGCCACAGCACTTGAGCCTTCCCAGTAACGCCAGAACGCGTCTCAATCAAAACGTTTACCACGTTCTGAGAATCGTCTTTACTCCAATTCCAAGGAGTGGCCAATTCTTTTTCAAGTTTCAATGTTAAGGGGGATATGATACGTCCCAAAAGCGGCTTCATCAGCCAAGGCGAACCTTGCAATTTGCCTTCAGCATTCAAGAGTGACCAACGAACACTCCATTGAAATCTGTCTTCGTTCGTATCAGCAGGAATCACAATTCTCAATGCTCCCTCTTCACCAACACGAACCTGTGCAAACGAAGCAGACGTTGGTGCGTTTGGATCCCCCACAGGTACCACAACTGCATTTTTCGTTTCTGGAGATAACGTGCCGATATGCAGTGTTTTTCGATAGTCGATCGGCGAATTGCCATCTTGTGGATTCGTGCGAGGCACATTTTGCGTTGTCACCAACTCCGCTTTCAACATCCATCCCTTTTGCTCATCGGTCAACACTGGCCAACTCCAGTTCACCGGAATCTCATAAGACATGCCAGCTACAAAATCAAATGCCTCAACACTTCCCTCTTTCCAGCTTACTTTAGCATCCATTGCCGAAGAGTCGCCAATCACAGGAATTGTATGTTCGGCAACACCGGTAGCAGTAATATCTCTTCCTGGCACTGTTGCTTGGACAATACGGGCAAGTTCCGCATTGGGATACTTGGCAATCACTGAAAACCATTGGCCTGCCATCGCATGCTCACCAAGCTGCACGGGAACTAAAGCACGCTCCTGATTTTCTGGAATCGAAACAACTGTTTGTACAGCAGAAGGATTGGCCTCATCTTCCAATGCGACAGCCCGAAGCTCGATGGGTTGATTCATACCGTTGCGAATAACTTTGACTTCCAATAGGCCCATGCTTCCCGGACGGATAACCAGTTGCGGAGTTAAAAGTTCCAACCCAATAGGCTCAGCTGCAGCTTGCACCAGGACTAACTCGAAAGCTTCGCGTTGACCTTGAATTGGAATAACAGAATCCACAGTAACGACCACTTCGTTTACGTTGGCTTCACCGCTAAAGCGAACACGAGGATCGATTGTTCCTGGTCGATCATCGCCCGTCCCAAGTGGCCGCTTATCGATAGTACTAATCATCAATCGCGGGTCGAAATTCGAACCCAGTCTAGATGCCCAAACTTCCGCATCTAAGGGCTTTCCCGCTCCGCAAGTCACAATAAATCGCGCACTTTCACCATGGCCAACTGCTCCACGTACAATCGCCGGCAATCTGGGAACACGAACCACTTTGCCAAGATTGGGGACTTCTTCCACTTGCAGAGATGCTGCATCGTGCAACTCCCATTGCGAACGTAACGATCGCGACAACGAAGATTCAGATACAGAAGCAACTCCTTGCAATCCGAAGTCAATCGGAGATGTCGAACGGTAGTCAGGCAAGGCCCAATAACTAAAGAGACTCGCATCCTGTGGCTTATTGACGTCCAAGACCAAACTACGTGACTTCAATAATTTTTCATCCGAAGTGCGAGCCATACGCACGCGAAACGGACCAGTGGGTGCAGCAAAAGTTAGATCTTGCAAGGTAACAAAATACTTGCCGGACTTAGGGACTCGAAACGTACAAATAGCATCGCCATCACTCGATAGCACAGGACCACTTGAAGCCATTTGACGATTCTTGTCATCCAAAACTCGCACCAGTGGCTGAAAATTCGCTCCCAACCGGCGGGCTTGTACATCAACGTAAAAGTAATCTCCCTCGCTCAACTGAATCTCGGTTCGCTGAACTTGATTTCCACTCAAAGCACCGCTTAAGGCAACGGGTATCGAAGTGGTTTGCTCACCAAATAACTTATTGGGAAGAGTATCGATCGCCCAGCGCCGTGAACCTGTCACCTGCGAGCCTGATCGAAATGCCCCCCACACCAGCTGCGGTGCGACATTACCCAGTTGCACTTCAATTTCGGCATGCCCTGGACTATGCAGTTTCAATTTCTGCTGAACAGCAACAGGGAGATCGAGCTGAAGTGTCTCATCGAACCCTTTCCCACGAACTTCTATGGTGGTCGCAGCATTTACGGTGAGGCCATGCAATGATACAGAATCGATCTGCAGCGGTTCATCCGCATACGAAACATTGCCCCTCACAATTACGCTCAAAAACGCGACGATACAACCTAACCATAACCGTAAAACAGATTGATTCGATGCAATCACGATTTGCAGAGAGGAAGCCATGACGACCTGCGTTATACAAGGTGGGAATTAGGAGAGAGAACGCGTTAGCGAATTGAAAAGAAAAGAGGTAGCCTTTCTCATTGGAAAAGCTACCCCTTGATGATTCTAACCGACAACTAGATGTCGTTGATACCAGTGAAATTTAGTTTCCACCGAATGGATCATCGTCGGCTGGCTTTTCGCTGCCACCGCTTGCACCACCAAATGGATCATCGTCACCACCCGTCGCTGGTTTAGCCGGAGCATCATCACCAAATGGATCTGCGCCGTCGCCGGCAGGAGCTGGTGTAGCTGGTTTGCTTTCATCAACGGTTGGTTCGCCATCCTTCATCTTCTCTGGATTCGCGAATGGATCGTTCTCGGCGACCTCTGGCTTGGTTTCAACTACAGGTGGAGTCGTTTCGGCAGGGCGTACCATTTCGGTATCGCTCTTCTTTACCGATTCGTATTGATCGCGAAGAATTTGGGCCTTGTTGGCCTGGGCCGTCAACCGCGCTTTGCGGCGTGAGTCTTCAATTTGAAGGCGGCTGGCACCCTGAATACGAGATAAAGCCTTACCCACTTCAACAGCTCGCTTGCTGGTAACTTCCAAACTTGCGCCTTTGTCGAAATCGGCAACGGCTTCATCGGTCATTCCCAATCCAGTTTTCACCAAACCGCGGAAATAAAACACGCGCGGGTCCGTTGAACCCGCTTTGTCTGCGTCATCAAGGAACGTGAGTGCTCCTGTGGAATCGCCAGCGAAATAGGCGTGAACTCCACGGCCATAAAGTTCACTCAAAACATCTTGAGCCGAACCAACCGCAGGAAGCGAAACCATAGAACCAAAAGCTAATAGTGCGAATGCAAACCGGCGAACCATGTCCGGCTATCCTCTCGAAAAGGGGAGCAGTGAATCATTCCGTACCGTCAATTCTTCTATGGTAATTCCCCCAATCCGTAATAGCAACCAAATCACAGGTTTGCAGAACGATGATCATGGATACAATCTACGGCGTTCATTCATTTCACCCCCATAACGTAGTAAAGTATCCCGGTTATGAAGAACATTATCGCTGTCTTGCCCTTTATCGCTATGACTTTTGTGAGCTGGGGCGTTTATGGCCCTCTCCTCCACGAGGGCAAACATGCCATGGAAGAAAGCAGCCTACGCCCATTTGTGGGGGTAGGGATCGCTTACTTCATCATTGCGGTCATTGTGCCGGTTATTATGTTGCGAAAAGGGGAGAAGGGACATTGGTCGGTAGGTGGTACACTGCTTTCCTTCCTAGCAGGTAGCGTGGGTGCATTGGGAGCCCTCGGCGTGATCCTTGCTCTTACAGCTGGTGGGAAACCAGTATTCGTTATGCCCGTTGTCTTCGGATTCGCTCCGGTCGTTAACACGCTCGTCACATCGTACCTGAGCAAAACATTCGACCAAATCAATCCAAAATTTTTGGCCGGCATGCTCGCCGTCGCCCTCGGTGCTGTCGGCGTACTCGTTTTCAAGCCAGCGACTCCTCCGGCCAAACCACATACTGACGCCGCTTCGCATGTGGAAGTTAAACCGGCTGCGCTTATCAGCCAAGAGACCGAGGCTCCCGCAGCGGACAAACCAGCGGAGCAACAAGATAACGCCACCAAGCCAGCTGATTCGCAGCCTTCCCAAGAAGCAGAAGCCTCAAAGCCAACAGCTCCAGTCGCCTCGTCACCACTGAACTCGCGAGTCATCGGTGCGCTCATTATGGCGGCATTATGCTGGGGGTCTTATGGACCTTTCTTGCACATCGGCCAAATGAAAATGGGTGGCAGTCGCTTGCGTCCCTTCTGCTGCGTAGGTCTGGCTTACTTTCTAATCGCAGTTGCAGTGCCATTGCTGATTCTATCGGTTTGGAACGAACCAGGTCGTTGGACGATGAGCGGGACCATTTGGTCGATTGCGGCTGGCTCGGCAGGTGCACTTGGGGCACTAGGCATTATTCTCGCCTTTAACTTCGGCGGGAAACCGATTTATGTCATGCCTCTTATCTTCGGATTTGCGCCTGT
>JBILTA010000386.1:0-5562 GCA_044371785.1 Pirellulaceae bacterium
GCTTCAGGCGGGATGTCACAATTCACCGACAATCCCTTACTAGGCTATCCGATGTCCTTTTCTGAAGCAATGAATTACTTGAACTACGGTATCAAACCCGGGCAAAAATCTTCGCCCATATTTTGGCGTGAACTCAATGCCACGCTGCTATCGAGAAACCCTGGCGATCGCACAAATCAAGCCAAAAAAATACCATGCAATGCAAACATCCTGTTTTCAAGGGGCCTCCCGCTCATCCACTAAGGTCTCTTTGCCGGTATGGACAAAATGTCAGTCTCGAGGCAGTTTTTTATCCGTTCGAATAGTTTATTAAGAGCTGGGGCTGGTTTCCGCCACGGTGCGGAATGAAATTCGATTTCAGCTCGAGCGTCACGTTTGTCTGCAACATATTTCCCTTCAACGCGGCACAGGCGTCGGATCTCCCGAGGCACCGCCAATTCAGGAAGCGTGCCTATCCGCACACTCGGACGGATCACAATAAGGCGCTGTATACCTGGATCAGAACGAAACTGCGCGACTGGCCCTTCTCAATGAGCCTTTCTCATTGAGCCAGGTTGATGCGCTGCTATTGGAGAGAAAAGCTTTGAGAACTTACGATAGAGCGAGAGCGATATTGACAGCGACAAGTGTCATCGAGACAGGCTGCCGCCTGGTCGACGCAACGACAATTGGCGCTGGTAACCAACGCGGTTGCAGAAGCAATAAATAGCACGATCATGACCGTCCAGCGAAAAGTTGTTGGCCATCGGAAGCGCCAGCTTTCAAAATAGCGATCTTCCTTTACTGTGGTGGACTAGATCTCTACCCATAATAACACCGGATGGACCAAAATCTATTTCATTGTCTACACACTAGCTGTTTGTCGTTTTCATATTCGGTAGACTGAAAACAGATGAAGAGTTTGGTCTCCGGAGTGATCCTTAATCTAATGATTGTCTATAACGCGACCAAAAAAGAATTCTGCACAACCGTGCTTGAAAATCGCATCGGTTCGGTTGTGAGGCTGGCTTTCCGCCAAAACATGGGATTCGAGCCATCCCCCAGCGAAGCCCAGGCGTTCCAAAACTCACTTCCCTATGTTGGCAACATTCTTTCGTTGGCAGGTATTCCCGATGACGTGGGTGTCGCCATTGAGTACCGAATCCCGCAGTCGTCCAAGCGAATTGATGTGATCATTACAGGACGCAATGCGGAGAACATTCCTATTCTCATCATCATTGAGTTGAAGCAGTGGCAAGAGCTTCAATCAACTCAGATGGATGCGGTTGTAAGGACTTGGGTGGGCGGAAGAGAGCGGGAGGTGCTTCATCCTTCCTATCAAGCGTGGAGTTATGCTCAGTTTATCAAAGACTTTAATGAGTTCGTGGAAAGTCACGACGTCCGTTTGCATCCTTGTGCTTACTTGCATAATTGCCATGTTGCAGACGAGATAAGGGGCGAATTCTATCGCGAGCATTTGCAACGTGCCCCGGTTTTTATTGCAAACGAGGCTTCGCAACTGCGGGCTTTCATTGAGAGGCATGTAAAAAGTGGTGATCGTGGTGAGCTCCTTTATAAGATGGATAAAGGTAAGATTCGCCCCTCGAAAGCCCTTACAGATCATCTCAGCTCTTTATTGTCGGGAAACCAAGAATTTACACTAATCGATGAACAGAAAATGGTTTTCGAAGCGGGACTTCATCTCGCCTCATTGGCCTCATCGAAGCAAAAGAAGGTACTGATTGTCCAAGGTGGACCGGGAACTGGAAAATCTGTGGTCGCGATTAATCTCCTAGTTGAGTTGTCACGTCGTGGCAAGATCGTCCAATACGCAACCAAAAATGCCGCTCCCCGTGAAGTCTTCAAGAGTAGATTAGCGGGAACGCAAAAGAAGACGCGTATCGATAGCCTTTTCAAGAACACAGGTTTTTACTACGAATCAGCAAAAGGTGAGTGTGACGTTATTGTCGTCGATGAGGCGCATCGCTTGACCGAAAAATCTGGCATGTTCAAAAACCTAGGTGAAAACCAGGTCAAAGAGCTCATCCATGCCTCCAACCTCTCGATCTTTTTTTTGGATGAAAGCCAGAGGGTTACCTTGAATGATATAGGCAGTGTCGAAGAAATTGTGAAATGGGCGGAGCATTTTGACGCAGAAGTCTCTGAGTTTGAGTTGCCATCGCAGTTCCGTTGCAATGGCGAGGATGGATATATCGCTTGGTTGGACGAAATTCTTCAGTTGCGTCAAACGGCTAATAACACACTAGAAGGTTTGAATTATGATTTTCAGGTGTTTCGCAATCCGAACGAGTTGCGAGATGCGATCTTTGAAAAAAACAAGACCAGAAATCGCTCAAGGTTAGTTGCAGGCTATTGCTGGGATTGGATCAGCAAGACAAAACCCAATTTGATGGACATCCAATTTCCTGAGTACCGCTTTGCTATGCAGTGGAATTTAGCGGATGATGGAAATTTGTGGTTAGTCAAGGATGGTTCCGAAAACCAAATTGGGTGTATCCATACCTGTCAGGGGCTTGAATTGGATTACGTCGGAGTCATTATCGGGCCAGATTTCAAGTTTGTCAGTGGACGCGCTGTGACCAGCCCCGAGGCACGCTCCAAAAATGATTCCTCAATCAAAGGATTCAAGAAGTTGACGAAAGAGAATCCCATTAAAGCGAGTCAAGAAACGGACTTGGTAATTAAGAATACCTATCGTACCTTGATGACTCGCGGGATGAAGGGGTGCTATATCTGGGCAGTTGATGAGGAGACAAATAACGTCTTTCGTGAACTTGCCAGCCGAAGGGATTCCTAGTTGCTGAAACGTGAGCGTTCGGTAACTGTATCTTGATATTGGATTCAAATTCATTTTCGGTTTGGTGATTGAGCCTTTTTTCAGGCATCGCTCGTTTCGACGACGCCACTTGATATCCTACAATCCTATGTCAGAACACTAGATGATGCTCGTTAAGCGTGTTTCCGGACCCGGAAGAGTCGTATGCTTTCCATCTCTTCAAGAATATAGTGGATAGGATTGTCGATCTCGCAAAGGCAGAGAGTAGGAACATTTTGTTTGCCTTCTGCAGGATGGTTAAACTTATCAGTCAAGCTCGAGCTCGCGTAGATTTCTTGTTTTTCTCTTTTTTCAAAACACCCGAATTAGGATTACGAGTGAAGCCACTCAGATGCATTTTTTAAATGCTGTTACCCGAAGAGCGAATTCCAAGAGGTGATTCACCCCTGCAGTAAGACGCCACGTCAATCATGGTAGTGTCGTTGCAATAAAAATATTGACAACGAGTCGTATGTCATACCGTTGGTCATTGCTTATCTTTCGTATTCAATTCATCTGTCCAACGGATCGCTGCGCTCCGTACGCTCTACATTGTGAGAACTTACAACCAAGATATAGCAACTCACCAACATAACCCAAGCTGGAAACAGCAATGCAATCCAAGCAAACAGGGTGATGCCAACTAACATCGTTACGCCAGAGCCAATCCCAGTAAAGCACAGCCACTGCGGGAGAACACGAGAACGCAAGCCAATCGTCGAAGTGACAATCATGAACACTGCCGCCATTCGCATTCCAAAGAAATTAACTAAGGCATGCACCGAAGCCCTACCAAATTGGTAGCTTTCGTTTCGAGTCAATGTATCGATGCGCCCCGCAACCGTTTCTAGTAGTCCTTGCGATAACGCGACTGCTACAAACATCATGGCAACAAACAAAAATCCGCTTCCAAGAAATACCGAAGCAAAGAACTTGTCTTCGACGTGACCCAAGTGATTGCGGAAGGTTGCCATAAACCAGAGAAAAGCAAGACCCGCAAATGGGACAAGGTTCAACGACCAACGAACCCATTCTCGCGTTACTGGTTGGGTAAGCCATTCACCCGTATCATGGGGATCCGCTGGAAGGGCCAGCCGCACAATGATTAGACTCACGCTTAACAGCATCGTAAATACGATCCCACTCACCGCCACAATTTGAGGCGGTGGGGGAATTTTCGATTGTTCCATTTGATGTACTCAAATAGGGAATTCATCCGCAGTAAACCTCGTTGTTCTCGTAGTAAATGTTATTGTTATTGTCACTCATTCTCGACGAAAACTTCGATCTTGCCCTCCCGTGCAGCCTTTTGCACCGACTCGTAATCCATTTCACATTGGTCAGCGTAGGAGATTGCAAAATCCACAATCGCCTCATCGAACTTATCGCTCTTTCCGAGGTAGCCCGAGATCTTTGCTGGTTCACTGGAACGCGCATGGGCATGCGCTAATGTCCAGCCGCACCATTCGGCGTACTGAAGCATGACTTCGGGGGTGAATAGTTCAACCAGCGGTTTGATTTTCATGTCCTTGAGTTGGCGAACATAAAACTGCCGACCTTTCTCCCCTGCGGTCCACCCCAAAAAGAGATCGCTGGCCGATTGCATTAACCTACAACCGTGCACAATTCGTTGCCCGTGATTGGAGTGCAGCGATTTGCCTGCGTAAGCTTCCAGTACAGAAGGCCCCGCTTGCTTTAGTTGCAGAAAGAGTGGATCTTGTTCATTTGCCATCAGCAGGATGATTCCGCAGATCGTGCCGACACTCCCCACTCCAACAACCTTGATCGCGAAGTCCATGACTTTGAAGCGATCCAAAAGAAGACGCCGTTCTTCTTGAAGTGACTCGCGATAATCAGCAAAGGCTTTCTGAAAAATGGCTTGCTGCTCGGTATAGGCCTTCTCTCGCGGATGAAATATGTACGGTGGGTCTTCCTTGATCGAAGGACTCCAGCCTCCAACCGCTGCCAATTCAGGAAAGTCATTTTCAAGCACGTTGCGTTCTTGCGCTTTCGCTAGACGCTTCTCAACACGTTCACGGGCTTCTTTATCACGAATTTCTGGTATCAAGTCCGTTGCGTCCAAACTTGAATACCAAACTTCAAGGACCGTCATTTCGCTACATTCGGCCATCCGCTCACGATAGGAACGGACAACATTACGAACGGAGTCTTTCGCCGTTTCTTTACTGAAGCCATTGTTGCGGCAAGCTAGAACGAAACTAGTCGCCAATCGTTTAACATCCCACTCCCAGGGAGCTGGTAGTGATTCGTCGAGATCGTTGATGTCGAAAATGATTCTTCTTTCCGGAGTGGCGAAAGCGCCGAAGTTCATCAGATGACAATCTCCGCAGGCTTGCACCCGCAGTCCACTTACGGGAGTGGTCGAAAGATCCGCAGCCATATTCAGAGCCGTGGCCCTGTAAAAGGCGAAGGGCGATTGAAGCATTCGACCGTGCCTGATTGGAACCAGTTCAGGGAGGCGACCTTCATTCGATTCCAAAATCAGTTGCAGCGGGTCTTTTCTATTTTCGGGTGGGTTCCATTGAGAATGACTTTGTCGCGGACATTGGTCGCGCAAATTCTTTCCAAAGTCCAGCAGTTCTTTCCGGGTAACATGGGGATGGAGAGAGGGGCTGGTTTCGATCGGATCATCAACCTTTGACTTGTTCCGCTTTCCCATGGTGTACTCCAGCAATCGATGAGGGCTAGTCTTGGATCGAACCTTTGAGGCTCTAAGTAATGAGCCA
>JBILTA010000035.1:0-16920 GCA_044371785.1 Pirellulaceae bacterium
GGCTTGGCAGCAACAACGCGAGGATAAACTGCGTGGCGAGAATGGTTGGCTAACCTTAGTGGGCCGTTATCCATTGAAGGATGGTATCAACACATTGGGCGTGGGGCAAAGCAACAATATTGTGCTTCCGAGCACTTTGAAGGAGATTGGGCCAGATCAGCTTGGTTCGATTATCGTCAATTCTTTAGCCGGCACTGCAACCCTGCGGCTTGCTGATTCGGTCTCAATGCAAAGTGATGGCAAAGAGTTTCAGGGCGAACGAACTTTTGACATACTCAGCGAAAAAAGAGATTGGGTATCGTTGGGGAGAATGAGTATGCACGTCATTGCTCGCGAAGGAAAATTCTTTTTGCGTGTCGCTGATAACCAATCAGAGCAGCGTACAAAATTTCCAGGCTGTACTTGGTATTCTCCCCAGGCTAGCTGGCGAGTTGATGCGAAGTATGTTTCTTATGCGGAAGAGAAAACACTGGTTATCAACAATGTTCTCGGTGAACGACTAGAGCAGCCCTGTTGCGGTTATGCCGAGTTTGTGATGGATGGTGTTAAGTATCAACTGGATGCGATTCGCGAAGGTGAAGGCTTATTCTTTGTGTTTCGCGATGCCACAGCTGGTGAGTCCACATATGGCGGTGGACGATTTATTGATATCGAGAAGCGGCCTGATAACGGGGCCAGGTTTATTCTTGATTTCAACCGTGCTTATAACCCTCCGTGCGCATTTTCAAAATACACGACTTGTCCATTGCCTCCACCTCAGAATGTTTTGAAGAATCGAATCGAAGCAGGCGAAACATTCATTCCGCGTCCCTGATGAAAAGTTCTATCCATGATTGAAGTGAAAGATGAGATGCCAGGGAGCGCGAATGCGAAAGCAGCTTCGAGCTTTGGCAAAACATTGTCGTTTTGCTTGCGACGATGTCATTTGTATCTAGGGTTGTTTCTGGCGCCATGGGCTGTGCTTTATGGAATAACGGGTTATCTGTTCAATCATCCGACACATTTCTCCGATCGAGGCTTGAAGGAAATTTCGCGAACGGAGTTGATACAAAGTGGTTTTGATGGCTTGCTAGCCGAGCCAACGGAGGCGGCCACAGAAGTAATCGAGAAACTCAACGAACGTTTTCCCGACGCGAAGCTGGAGTTAGCCAAGGATTCCGACGCCAGGTATGTAGGTGATTTCTTCTTTGCGACTGCGAACGGTACGAAGAAGACATATCAGTTATTGATTCGACGCGATGGGGGTGGGGGGACCTATCTCGACTCAACAGTTCCCCTTAAGCCAACGGGTCCTGCTGCTGAGTTTGTTATCAATCCGCGCGGTGGAAATAGTGGCGGGGTGATGATGGAGAAGACGCCGAGTGATAGAGCCAAGCCAGAACCTTTGACGATCACACGCGGGGCTGCTGCTAAAGTAGAAGCCATCCTGGAAGAATTAGCGAAGAGGCTGGAGACACCCGGTCTCGATCAACCGTTTCGTTTGACCAGTGCACCGCAATTGCAATTTCTGGCGACCAGCCAAGGTCATACTTGGACAGTTAAATACGATTCTTTTCAAGGAGCCGTAAGTGCGGAGTGGTTTGATGCTGGCAGTAGTAAAGAGCCAATGAGTTGGCGATCGTATTTGTTGCACTTGCACACGACTCATGGATATTCGGGAATTTACGAAGCTCGTTGGTTTTGGGCGATGATTGTCGATCTGATGTCGTTTGTGATGGTCTTTTGGGCTATTTCAGGCTTTTGGATGTGGTGGCAAATCAAGCGACTGCGCACCGCGGGCTTGGTAGTGATTGCGCTGAGTTTATTCGTCGCCATGATGTTATTTTGGGCCATGGTATAGGAGATGTACGAGTCAGTGATTACTTCGCGACTTCAGTAGCCCCAATTTCAAAGAGCCAAGCACCCCCCAAGAAAAGTCCTGGGCCAAAGATCAAGCCAATTAAGAATAGGCCAAACAGTACTGTGACCATGGTCACTTTCTCGTCGTGATCGCGCAGGTCACGCAATTCTAGGAAAAAAGCCACACAAGCTGTCAGCCAGATTGTGAAGCAGATGTTCCAAGTAGTTGGTAGAACTTGCAATTCAAAGTGGTGTGCAAATACTCCGATAACTGAAGCGATCGGTAGAATGATTGCACCGTACCATTCCAAAAAATTCTTCGGCTTTTTGGTGGATTTCACATCGCGAAGGGTGGAGATGCAAAAAGTGATCACGCCGATCGAATAGATGGTAAGTAGAATTAGTTTGAAGTATACCATATAACCAGAGTCTGTAATGTTCCGTGGAGCAAGTGCGTATCGGGCAACTCGACATGACAAACAACTTGGAAGAAGATTCCAGCGGCGACCTAAGCGGTGAAGTAGCAGAAAGCGATCTTAGTTTACCTGCCACCGGTTTGCGAGTCACCGAGAGTGCTTTGATTCTCGAAAGAAAGAATGGCGCAGAAATCGCAAGTTGGCCATTGAGCGAGCTTTCCAATGTTCGGGCCCTACGTCAATTGAATCCCTTTGGTCTGGTACTGATCGGATCTGCATCTGCAATGCTCTACATTGCTCTGTCTGTTTCCATGTACTGGTGGGTGGCGATCGGGTTGTACGTTCTGGCTACGCTATGTTGTTTAGTTGGATTGTTGGTAATTATTGGGCCGATACTGCGATTTTCTTATCGAGGCAAAACGATAAACATTCAGTGCGATGATGAGTTTGTCATGGTCGACGCAGTAGCTAAAATCTTGAATTTCAAGTAGCTAGAAGATTCTTAATCCACCTCCGTGTCACTTGGCCAACGAGCGGCATCTATGTCTTCTAAAGTTACTCTCCTACTTCTGTTTGCAGTAATCGTGCTGATTGCTGCTGGCGTTTGGCTGTGGTTCAAGTTGAGACAGCCTCAGAAATTCGCGACCAACGAGATCGCTTATCCTTGTTTGCGTATTCATGACTCCAATTCTTGGGAGATCATTCAAGACGAATCGCAATTGCATCGCATGAATAGTAACTTATGCATCATGCGCGCGGAGGATCCATGGGTGATCGATTCGGATTTGCGCGTGATGGCATTGCGCAAGATGGAGATGAAGACGAGTGCCTACTGGTTGATGTTCACCGGGCCGCAGATGGTCGATGTTTCATTTGAACTTCAAGCGGCCACAGGTAAACCGCTTGAGGAGGCCAAGAGAGTCGTCGGTCGGGTTTTGCAAAGTGTCGATGCTCAGCTTAAGCCCGAACTTGCCGACAAGTTGGATAAAGCCATTACGTTAAGAGAGTTGATCGACTTACTTATCAGTGAGGATGTCACGGGAAAGTACAGCCGTCCAAACGTGGTGGAGTGATGGCACATTGCTGCAAAACACCCGGAATCTGAGTCATCTTGGGAACTCTTCTTTCCCAAACAGCGTTTTACCTTTCTAAGTGAAAGCTCTGATTTTGAATGGATTCCTGCAGTGATTTTACTCCTTGTGGGTGGTTTTGGCGGGGGTTTGAGGGAAAATGGGGCTTCTTGTCTAAGAATTCGCGCCTAGGCGGTTCTACTTTTGGGAGAGAACTCGCCAATCCAACTTGAGAGTACCCGCGTGATGTGGAAAGCAAACTGATCGACTCATGCTTCAACCGACGCCGCTGAAATCCACTTCGGAAATCAAATCGGGTGTTTCGTCCAATAAAGACGGAATCACTTTGCGGTCGCTGTTTGAAAATGAAGAATCGAATCTGCTTCGTTTTGCTTTCTCATTGACAGGTCGTCGGGCTGTCGCAGAAGAAATTGTGCAAGATGTTTTCCTCCAGTTGCATGCTCGTTGGAAAGAGGTCGAGTCGCCACGAGCTTGGCTCTATCAGAGTGTGCGAAATGCAGCGTTCAATCATTTGCGAAAAACGAAACGAGAAGTTTTGCAAAGCGATGATGAACAAGCGGCTCAGCGTGTTGAAGACAAAGATCAACCACCAGATGTAGTGCTGGAACATATGGAAACAACCAACACGCTCAAAGGCCTGCTGGAAAAACTATCGGAGACTGACCAGCAATTGGTACGTCTTAAATATTTCGAAGGCCTCAAGTATCGAGAAATCAGCGAGAGAACAGGATTAACGGTTAGCAATGTGGGATATCGCTTGCACCAAATCATGCAAACACTCGCCAACGGTTTGCAGCCGAAGGGGAGGGATGATTCAAAATGAATATTGATATGATACCTGACGGAATCGACCCAGAAATCGATGTGCGTTTGACCGCCATGGTGTTGGGCGAAGCTTCTGATTTTGAAGCGGCTCAACTGCTCGAGCTGATGAGTGAGCGACCTGAACTCGCAGCCTGGTACAAACAATTACAACACTTGCATGGTGAGCTCCATCAATGGGCATTGCTCGAGCAACAACTAGCAGAGACAACAGCTGATGAGAAGATAGCAGAAGCTGGACCGTGGATGTTATCGCCTGATAAACGTGCGAGCGTTTTGGCTATCTTGGGACATGGTGAGGTAGAGACGCCGCAACAGGTTTCGCGATTACCGATTTGGCAAAAGATTGCCAATTATCGACCTAAGCGACGTGGCTTGTGGATTGCAGTGAGTGTGGCTGCCAGCTTGGTGATGGTCTGCAGTGTTTTGACGCTCAATCAACTGGCAAGCAAGCAAATGGCTTTAGGGAATCGCAATTGGACAGACGCGACCATTGCTCCCGACCGATTCTATGACAGGGCTCCTGTGGCAGCGGAAAGTACAGCCCCTTCGACTGAATTTCCTAGCGCTTACTATTTAGATGATGGTGTTCAATACTTTCCGCCAACAAATGAGATGAAATCCTCTTTGGAATCTGCTCAAAGGGGAGGTAGTACGCAAGCCCCCATAGCTGGTCGGGCGGTTTCACCATCCAATAGTGCAGCTTTCGGAAATGATCTGTCAACGGTTCAACGTCCCAGTGGGCCCCCCACTGCTTCGTCCGCTCCAAGCACTAGTACCAGCTCGCCCAGTCCAGCGAGCTCTGACGGAACAACACGCTTGTATGCAACACCCAATCGAGCGAACGAATATGAACAAACCGTTACTCCGAGAATCGTGATCGCCGAGGAAGCTGACGAACTGCCTCAAGTTACCGTGCCTGGAGGTGGAAACGTGATGTTGGGTGGTGTGGCTGTACAGCCTACGTTGCCACCCGCACCCGTCGTTGCTGCCGCTCCATCTGACAGCAAAGGAATTGCTGAAGCGGATAATTCGTTGGGGCTCACAACTGAGCCAACGGACAAATTCCGAGTCTTGGGTTCCGGCGAAACCAGCGAAAGAGTGCTTACTGAAAACGAGACGCTAAAAC
The DNA here is from genome assembly GCA_044371785.1 of Pirellulaceae bacterium. Lineage (GTDB taxonomy): Bacteria > Planctomycetota > Planctomycetia > Pirellulales > Pirellulaceae > JAFLCP01. Next base: position 5,298 of record JBILTA010000035.1, read on the forward strand.
AGCAAGTTGATTTTTCGGAATCGAGATTAGCGGGTGAGCAGGCAGGGGGAAAGGCATCGTCTGAAGGGCTCGTAGAGTCCAAAGAAAGCCGTTTGAATCGTCGTGGAGAGCCACAGTTAGAACAATGGTTCGGTTCGAACGATCTTGACGGAACACGTGGCTATTTGGGTGATGAATCAAAAAGTAATACACCTGCAAAACCCGGATCACCAGCGCGAGACGGAATACTCGATAATGTCCAGAGCCTTGCTGAACAAAAGCCGCAAGGCGAGTCTGAAATGGCTGATCCCTTCGGCGCAGATGTCCCTACTAAAAGAAGTTCTGAGGGAGTAGCTCAGGAAAAACAGTCTTTGGCTCTCGGCGAAAGTCAGGCTGAGGACGACTTCGGTACGATGCCCGGTATGAACCAAAACGGATTTGCCGGCAGAATGGCTGGCGGCATGGCTGGCAGAATGGACGTCGGCATGGGCGGCATGGGCGGTGGCCGTGGAAGCGAAAGAGGTAGACAGGACACTGGGGCCCCACAAGCGACTCCCGAATTGCTTCTTAAAGACTCGCTTGCGACGCGCGACGCAAATACCAGATGGGATGAGGCTAACAAAGAAGTTCGACCAGACATCGCCCTGATGAATCCAGACACTCCCCTTATGGATGCAGAAGGTCGCCAGCTCGAAGATCTCGCGGTCACGGATCGAAAGAAGCAAAAAAGCGAGGTCAAAGATGATCGGATCCGCGTGGACTTAGACGCAGGTCAATTCGAGGGTAAGCCAGCCGAAATCGCGGCTCAAGGAAATGACAATTCAAACTTTCGCTACAGAGTGCAAGAGTTCAATAAAAAATCCGAAGCTCGCAAAGAGGGAGAGGCACATTGGCACTTTGAAAGGGGAATAGAGGAGGATGTTCGAGCAAAAGCATTGGCAAACGGCTTTGTAGCTGGAAAAAAAATCGACCTGGGGCGACAATTGAAAGAGCAGGTCAAGCCATCACCAGGGCTCAATGAGACGTTAGCCGAAACTGAACGCTTTTCAACATTTTCGTTGCACGTCAGTGATGTCTCTTTCAAGCTAGCTCTCGATTCACTAGCCAAAGGTCAATGGCCCGAAGCGGCCAAGATCCGTCTTGAGGAATTTCTCAATGCGTTTGATTATCAAGATCCGTTACCTAGTGAAGAGGAAAAAGTGGCTTGTCGAGTGGAACAAGCCATTCATCCCTTCTTGATGCAGCGCAATGTGCTTCGAGTGGCTATGCGAACTTCGGCAGTGGGGCGAAATAGTAACACTCCATTACGTTTGACACTTCTTCTGGATAACTCAGGTTCGATGCAACGGGCCGATCGAGCACAAACTGTGCGTCGAGCCTTCGAGACCTTAGCGCAACAATTAACACCTGCTGACCAAGTGACCTTGATCACGTTTGCGAACGAACCAAAACTTCGAGCCGATCGAGTTAACGGGAGCGAGATTCTCAATTTTGTGAATATCTTGGAAAACTCACCCGTTGAAGGTGGCACCAATCTCGAAGCGGCCCTCCGTGTAGCGTTAGAGAAGTCGATAGAAGCTAAAACCGCTGGTGCCCAAAGCCGCGTTATCTTGATGACCGATGGAGCCGTGAACCTTGGTGATGCTGATCCAAGCAACTTGTCGCAGTTGGTGTTAAAGATGCGAGATCAAGGAATCGCCTTCGATGCAGCTGGTATCAGTGCTCAAGATCTTAACGATGAAGTGCTTGAAGCGTTAACTCGGCAAGGTGATGGCAGATACTATCTGCTCGATAATGCAGAGCAAGTGGACGCAGGTTTTTCCCAGCAAATCGCTGGTGCTCTCCGCCCATCGGCTAAGAATGTGAAAGTTCAAGTGGAATTCAATCCCCAACGCGTTCGCAGTTACAAACTGTTGGGATTTGAAAAACACATTTTGAATAAAGAGGATTTTCGCAATGACAAAGTGGATGCCGCTGAACTCGCTGCGGCCGAAGCTGGTGTAGCTCTTTATCACTACGAAGTTCTTCCAGATGGCGTCGGTGATGTGGGTTCGGTATCGGTCCGATTCCAAGATATGACGACCGGTATGATGGTCGAAAAACGCTGGCCTATTGCATACGAATCCACGCCATCGAGACTAGATCAAGCCCCTTCATCGCTGAAGTTGGCAACAGCATCCGTTCTCTTTGCGGCTCAATTAAAGGGTGAGCCCCTGGGCGAGAACGTCGACCTTAAAGTGATCGCTGAGACCTTAGGAAGTTTAGAGGCTCCTTACAGCAATGTAGAGCGTGTGCAGCAACTCCGTCAAATGGTCGAGTCTGCACGTCAGATTGCGGGAGCAAGTTCGGGTAATCGCTGATTGGTTTCAATCTTTTGTTCGCCTTATCCTGTTAGTTAACGTCAAACCTCTATCGAGGGATTTGCATCATGAATAAAGCTCTTATCTATGGATTGTTATTGGCTTTGGTTGGCTTGGCTCCACCCTCGGGGCGAGCGCAAGAGGAGACGCCTTCCCAGGCAACTCCTCCGGACATTCAGCAGAGTCAACAGGTGGCAGTGCCACAGGCAGTGGCCCCTACAGTGCCCGCAGTAACGTCGCCTGATGTTACCGTTCCTGAAGGATCGTCCACGATCATTGTGACTCCAGGAAAAACAGCCGAACCAGCGTTTTTGTACTCAGCGAGTGCCAATGCGCTCATTCAAGTTACGCCTGCGAGTCTAGATCAAAGTCTCGAACTGAAGATTCGTGTGTTGCAAGGTAAACCTGGTGTCGTGAGCATTGGGCTCCTTGGGGCAGGTGAAGTGAGAGAAATTGCTGGCGAGTTTATCGAATCGTGGTCCGTTCGCAGTAAGGGAGGAGAACGTTTTCTCGATCTGCAACTCAAGCCCGATCAAGCGGATTACGTCGTGGTATTGAAGCTATCGACCTCGCTGGCTTCAATTCCAGCCGACGTTGACGTTTTACATTTAGCACCTGGAAAAGCTCTCGGTTTTGATTCGCGCATACAGATTGATTACACCCCCGGTTTATTTGGAAAGACGATGGTTGCTGAGGGCTTTGCACCGCTGTTGAGCGAAGATAAAAAGCTCCGCTTTCAGACTTCCACGGGTGGGAAGTTAGTGCTGAAAATCAATCGACAAAGTGCACTTCCGCCACCCGTCGATCTGATCAATACCCAGTTAGTTGGGACACGCCATCCCAACGGTAAGTCGGTAAGTTTCCGCTTGACAGGTTCTGCGGTTGTAAGCGAAGAAAACGCCCGTCTTCGTATGCTGTATGGCAACGCAGCTCTGAACAAATTGCCAGAAAGTGCGGACTATCGGGTTGAACTGAATAAAGCCCAAGGTGATGCCGCCTATGACATGGTTTTTCCCAAGATGGGTTCCTTCCCGTTTGAACTTGAATTTGTGGCAGGCGTGTCGACACCTAACATCAATTGGCAAGCGATCGATTTCTCGATTGCAGCCAGCGCGGTGGTACCATTAGACTTGGACGGTTTTGCGGGGGACCTGGAGTTTGTACGCGACTCTCAATCGGTAGTGCCAAAATTGGAAGGTGCAAAGTGGAGCGGGTTTCTCCCTGCCACCGGTCGAGTATTTATTCAATGGAAAAATGCTCAGGCGAGTAGTGAAGGAAAATTGTTCTTCGCTACCAATGCAAAAATCGAGACTCAAATCGGTCCAGGGTTGATGAAGCAAGATCATTTGCTCACTTATCAAGTTCTGCAAGGACAGCTTAAGTCGTTGACCATTCAGTTGCTGGGACCGGGTGAGATACTTGATGTAGAAGGTCCCAATCTTATTGGTTGGAAGGTCGTGATAGACGGTGATCAACGTCGACTGGAAGTGACATTGAGTCAACCCTTAGCGACTGACAGCGTCATAAAAATTCGGAGCCAGACTGCGGTCGGAGCCTTCCCTGTTCGAGTAGAGGGGTTGCGCTTGCAGCCTCAAGGTGCCATTCGTCATTCTGGTTACGTACGTATATCAAACGCTGGTTCGGTTCGAGTTGATCCGACGGGACTTGATGGGCTTACTCAGTTGTCGCCAGAGCAATACCCCGGTGATCCGCTGGAAGCTCGTCAGTTGTTCGTGTATCGCTTTCCATCGGCTGATTACAACTTCAGTATTGTGGCTGATCGAATTCAACCTGAGGTCAGTATCACAGAGTTGTTGGTGTATCAGATCACCGAATCTAATCGAGTGATTCAGGCTGATATTGAGCTCGATATTCGCGAAGCGGCGATTCGTGAATGGGATTTCTTATTGCCGGGCGATTATTCCATTGTGTCCGTAGTGCATCCTGGTCAAGACTATGTGGCTGCTTCGGATGTGGTCGAAGGTAAACGCAATCTCAAAGTGATCTTCGGGCAGGATGTGCAAGGTCGACAATTGGTTCGCGTTCGTTTGGAGAAAACAGAACCTGCAGCAGCTGGCTTTTGGATCCTGCCACGTATCGATTTCCCCGAGGTGAAGGCAGTCCGTGGTGATGTCGGTGTGGTAAGTGCTCCCGGTTTTCGCGTTGTGCCAACAACCGTGGAAATGCTAGTCGAAAAGCCGCTATCGAACTTTCCTACACCGTTACCGAACTTGCAACAAGCGTTCCGAATTCGCGAACCGAATTGGACTGCAACGATGCAGGTTGAACAGTTAGAGCGAAGTATTCAATCCGACGTGTTCCATCTTTATTCATTGAGCCAAGGGACCGTTTATGGAAGTGCCTTAATCAATTATTTCATAACAGGTGCACCTGTCTCGGAGTTGCAATTAACCGTTCCTGCTGTGCTTGCCAATGTGACTGTGGATGGCCAAGATATTCGAACCTGGAGACGCGATGGAGAAAAGTTACTAGTCTCATTACATCAGCCAGTCATGGGCCCCTACACCCTGCTGGTCAGTTTTGAAGAGAAGCCCAATACCGCCGATGGATCGTTCCAGCCTGGACTTATTGCACCGCTAGATGTGCAGGGGGACCGAGGTTACATCGAAGTGGTAAGCCCCATTCAAGTAGAAATTGAACCTGTTTCGGTTTCGAGTCAATTGTTGGTATTGGATCCGTTGGAGTTACCGGCCGAGTTTCGCTTGTTGAGTACCGCTCCCCCCTTGGGTACCTGGCAATATACCGAACGACCATTTGACTTGAAGTTGAAGATAAAGTGGTTTGAACCGGGCATAACAGCAGCCCAAGTGGTGGAATTTGCAGAAGCCAATAGCCGAGTGTCACCCGATGGTGAGTTGGTCACGGATGTCGTTTATTACGTCAAAACACGAGGTCAGCGTTCACTCCGCGTGAAGTTGCCCGAAGAACCTGTGCGGCTTTGGGCTGTTGCGGTCAATGGACAGCCGGTAACGGCGAGACAGACTGGCAGTGATACATTGATCCCGTTGCCAAGTGCAGCCGATCCCAACGTTCCCGTGGAAGTCAGTCTTCGCTTGGGTAAACCGGCTGTTGAGGAATCGTACGCCGAGTTGTTGTTGCCCATCATTGATGCTCCGGTATTAAAGACTAAGTGGAATTTGCAAGGGGATGAAAACTACGCATTGACCTTTGTGGAGGGAACCGTTGATCCGACAGTGCCTGTGTTATGGCCAAACGGATTCGAGTGGATTGCCAGCAATGGATTGTTCGCAACGGTAGCTATCGTTGTATTGGCATTGTTCGGAAGTCTCGTGGCCGCACAAAGTAGTTCGATACGTCATGTTCGCCTCTTGTTTTATGGGCTTACTATTTTCATCGCTTGTAGCACTTGCTGGCAAGCTATTCAAGATGCTGGACCACCGAAGCCATTGGTAATGGATCTACCTGTGTTAGCTGCGGGTGAAAGTTTGAGTGTTAGTGTCCATACCATTCCAACGTGGCGCGTTCAAATCTCTTGGACTGGAGTAGGCTTGATGTTGGGAGGTTTAGCCATGTTTGCGGTCTCTTGGTTCGCACGAAAATCGGTGACAGTGCGTCCTATTTTGATGATGTCCTTTGCGCTGCTGGCGGTTGGTGCGCTGTTGCAAGCCAACGGCGGTGTTTTCTTCTATGGTGCTATAGCCTTGGTTGGTTTCTTTGCTTGGATTGTCCCTTCACTTGCTGCCATTGTCGATGTGTTCGATCAGCCGAAAGCAGCTGAAGCGACTAACGTGGATGTTCCGGCTGTGGGGGATGAAAAGTCCAGTGCCGTGGTAACGTCTTGGTTGCTATGGATCGCTTTGTGCGGAACTACCGTAGCGACAAACAGTCAGGTTAATGCAGCTGTGCCACTATGGCAGGATGGTGCAAGTTTAGAAGAGACTCGTACTGCTGAGTCATTGAGCCAAGAGTGGATAATAACAAGTCGCGCTGGAAAGCTCGACGCCAAGGGATCGATGGTAGTTTCTGGGAAACCGGGTGATCGATTCGTGATACTTCGGGCTCCTGCAACACTTACCCGATTTGAAGGTGAGGGCCTGCGATTATCTAAAATCGAAATGCCCAATGTCGGATTGACGTATGTGGTTACGATTCCTCTATTGGAAGGGGATCAAACATCCGTAGAATCGAAGAAGTACAGCGTTAAGTTTGACTACCAAATTGAAGCCGTCAAACCGAATGAAGGTATTCCAGTACTTACTGGTATTGCCGCGTTGCACGAAATTGATCTGCGTTATGATACGCCGGGCTGGGAGGTTCAATGTGCGGCAGCGACGCGTATTGAACCGCTTCTAGAACAGGCTAATGAAACACGTGCGAAGATACTGTTGCGGGCGAACGATGCCACCATTGTGTTGCAACCTCAAGCCCGCGACCTGATGTCCGAGAAGACTCAGTTCTTCGTCGAAGGATCGCAACTCTACGTCCCTGGTCCTGGCGTTGTAGATGGAAGGCATCAGATTTCTGTTCGTACCTCCCAGGGAAAAGTTCGCGACTTAGCGATTGTTGTTCCCGAGGGTCTTACCGTAAGCAGTGTGGGGGGACCGGTCAGTTCATGGCAATTCGATGCCGACAATCGAAAGCTGAAGTTACAAATCGATCCTGCGGCTACTGCGAATTTTGCCGTTATGATTGAAACACAGCGAGGTTTAGAAACTCTGCCTGCGGACGTAGTGGTCGCGCCATTGCGTGTAGAAGGAGCGGATGGTGAAGTCGGTTTATTGGCCGTGGCTTTTGGTCCCGATGCACAACCCGAGAAAGTAGAGTCAACAACGTTATCCCAAGTCAATCTTGGTGACTTTAACGCGGCTCTTAACACGAATCCACAAGCAGTTCTTCATCGAGTCTACCGTTATGGGAAGGAAGATGGGAATGTTGCTTTACGAGTTGCACCTGTGGCCGCCGAAGTACGTGTGGCTAGCCAACAAGTGCTTTCCCTCGGCGATGAACGAATCGTTTTGAACGTGAATTTCACTGCCGAGATCACGCGTACCGGTTTGTTTCAGCTCAGCTTTAATCTCCCTGCTGGTTTAGAAGTGGAGTCGTTGTCTGGGCCCGCATTACATCATTGGTCTGAATTGACTGAAAACGACAATCGCCAGGTAGTCTTGCACCTCAACGGAAAAACGATTGGCCCCCAAACATTCTCCTTGGTATTAGCTGGGCCAGCGCCTGTCGATGTAACCGAATGGGAAGTCCCACGTTTCGAATTGATCGAAGCGAGCCGACAGACAGGCGATTTAGTGATCAATCCAACCACGGGTGTACGTATTCGAGCTGTGACTCGACAGAATATTTCGGACTTAGATCCACGCACTATGGGAGGACAAAGTGAGGGTGCATTAGCGTTCCGCTTGCTTCAGCGTGATTGGAGTTTGGTTCTCGGCATCGAGAAACTCGACGCGTGGGTTATCGGGCAAGTATTGCATGAGGTTGCGCTGCGTGAAGGTCAAACCAAGTCCACCGTGATCGGTGACTTCACGATTCAGAATGCATCGGTACGTAGTCTGAAGGTTGTGTTGCCATTGAGCAATGCTGATGAAATCAAGACGATTCGTGCAAGCGGCAAACAAATAAGCGACTTTGTAAGGACTGCACCCGATTCGAATGTGTGGGAATTGCAATTCAAACGTCGGATCATTGGACGTGTCCAGTTTCAAATCGAATTTGAACGTCGTGGAGAACGTGTAAATGATAGTGAGACACTTGCTCCTCTCGATTTTTCGGACGCGCGACAGATGTCCTACTACTATGCGGTACGAGCAGGTGGGCGATTAGAGCTGGAGCCAGCCGGTTATGCTGAAGGATGGCAAGCGATTGACTGGAGTGTCGTGCCGGCCGTATTGCGCGAAGCAGGGAACCGAAACGCTCCAACGTTGGCTATTCGTACATTGGCTTCGTCGGCTTCGATGAATATTCGCGTGATCCGCCACACGTTGGCTGAAGCGTTGAAGTTGCGAGTGTCTGACGGCACACTAACGACGGTGCTTTCACCAACTGGCGATCAACTCACTGCGGTTGATATTACCATGGAAGTGATTCAACGCAGCAGTCTGTCTGTGCAGTTGCCTGAAGGGGGAGAGTTGTTCAGTATCTTCGTGAATGGTGAAAGCGTCCATTCGATACGACAGAATGGGACAACTTGGCAGTTCTATATTCTGCCCGGAATTGATGATCGAACGGCTCAAGTGCGATTCGTATACCTTCTCAAAGGTGCCGGCTTGAGCGATTTAAAACTTACAAGTCCGATGCTCAATGTGCCACTCGAGAAGGTTCGTTGGAATGTCATCGCACCGAAGGGGTACAAGTTAAGCGATAACGATGGCGATATGGAGTTGGTTCAGGAAGTAGAACGTAATGATTTGAATCGCGACTCCTATTTGTCGGCAGTGCTAGAGAAGAGAAATTCACAAGCAAAACAGGCTGCCCAATTGCTCGAGCAAGCAGGAGAGTTTTTGCAGGCAGGTGAGCAAGGTAAAGCTTGGCGAGCCTATAACAATGTGGCCAATCGGAATGCGTTGGATGCAGCATCGAACGAAGATGCTCGCGTACAGTTAGAGAATTTGCAAACACAGCAAGCAATTGTCGGATTGAATACACGACGTCAACGTATGTATTTAGATAATGACCGCACCGACGTATCGATGGAAGAGAATGAGCAATTTCGAATCGCTGCTAATATGAATCCTATCTTGCAGCAAAATGACATCAACTTCCGTCCGCAGGAAATGAGTCAGTTGCTTGCTGGGAACTCCAGCAAAGATAATGCAGGTTTGCAGCAAATCGCGGGCCGTTTAGTCCAGCATCAGCGGGCGACGGAGCCAGCTCCGCAAGCGATTGTGATCAGCGTACCCGATGATGGAACCGTCTACAGCTTTGTGCGAGGGGTTCAGGTCGCTGAGAACGCACCTTTGGAATTGGAGTTGGAGTTCAGTTCGCAGTATCACCTATGGGCTTGGCAATGGATCGTCGCGATTGCATCGATCGTTTTGTTGTCATTAGCTGTATTGATTCCGATACGAAAGTAGCACGACAGTCCCCTGTCGTGTAATGCATCCATGACTTCATGTCCTAGCTGTTTAAGTTACGATGGGACTAGTAGCGCGGCAGTCCCCTGCCGCGTACGGTATTTGCAGGAGCGTCCCATGCCGCGTACGGTTTGGTTATAATCTTATCTGCTCGGCAGTAGTTGGTACCGGTCGATGAGTTGGTTCGAGACGCAGGACTGCCGAGCTACGACTCGGCAGGATTGGTACCGGCCGATGAGTTGGTTCGAGACGCGGACTGCCGAGGTACGACTCGGCAGGAATTGGTACTGGTCGATGAGTTAGTTCGAGACGCGGGACTGCCGAGCTACGACTCGGCAGGATTGGTACCGGCCGATGAGTTGGTTCGAGACGCAGGACTGCCGAGCTACGACTCGGCAGGATTGGTACCGGTCGATGAGTTGGTTCGAGACGCAGGACTGCCGAGGTACGACTCGGCAGGAATTGGTACTGGTCGATGAGTTGGTACGAGACGCAGGACTGCCGAGGTACGACTCGGCAGGAATTGGTACCGGTCGATGAGTTGGTTCGAGACGCGGGACTGCCGAGCTACGACTCGGCAGGATTGGTACCGGTCGATGAGTTGGTTCGAGACGCAGGACTGCAGAGCTACATTTCAAATGGACATCATCATGTTTACCTCTCCCCTACCCTACCTATTGCTTATCCTTCAGCTCATTGCCAATACGGTTATGGCGCAAGATGCCCCGCAACGAGTGTTGTTTTTGGGGAATTCGATAACCTTGCATGCACCTGCTCCAAACATTGGATGGGAAGGTAACTGGGGAATGGCGGCAAGTTCCATCGAGAAAGACTATGTCCATATTCTTCTTCAGAAGTGGAACAGAAAGAACGGTAAAACACCCGAGGCGTTAATCAAGAACATTGCAGATTTCGAACGGAACCTCGGTGACTACGACATCGAGCAACAGCTTAGGTCCGAGTTGGCTTTCAAAGCTGATGTCGTCATCCTGGCGATTGGCGAAAATTCGGCCTCGCCCAAAACCGACGAGGAGAAAATGAAATTCTCCGCTGCTCTTGAGCGTTTATTGGAAACGTTGAAGAAGGCTGGTGCTCCAACGATTTATGTACGCAGTCAATTCTGGCCCGATACTGAAAAGGATTCTCTGCTGAAACAAGCGACGGAAAAGGCAGGTTGCGTGTGGGTTGATTTGAAACAGTTGGGAGCAGATCCCATCAATGCAGCGAGTGCTGAGCGGCATTTCGAACATGCAGGTGTAGCCGGCCATCCTGGCGACAAAGGAATGCAAGCCATTGCAGATCGAATATGGGATGCCATTCAATAACAAGCAAAGCAAAAATAGTTTTACGTTAGCGGTTCGACGTCGCAGTTGACCTATTTTGCCGGAGCGGGTTGGCTTATGGGTTTGGTAACTGCTACGGACAAGCTTCCATCGGTATGCCATGCATCACCGCCACCATTTTTTCCGTCCAGGATCGTATGGAATCCCGCCACGATCCTAACTTCCACGAGTAGATCGGTCTTCCTCAATGTCTCGATTATGTGATCACGTTCGACATCCACATTACCATCAATGTGATGAGTGATTTCGCCCGTTGTGTGACTTAGGCCGACGCGTTCATCGTAAGTAGCTGATCCGAACCATACGTCGCGGCCATCCGCCATGGTTTCCGCGTATTTCCAAAATCGAACATGATGTCTCTTGCGCGGATTGTCACCTACCGGTTGTTCGAAGGCGAGATCTTGTTTGCGATCGAAGAGAAAAAGACTGCTGACAGGAGCCTCGTCGTACTTGCGGTCTAGGACAGACGCTTCAGCAATTTCCAGTGAACTCTTTAGTGTCACTGGATCGGCTGGATACCAACCAGCCGCTAAGAGGGTCTTCTTGAGTTCCAATTCACTCCCGATAATGGCGATGTTAAGGGGATCGCCGGGATGTTTATCGCTGGTATGTGTCACGCGAGGTACATTTTCCCAGGCGGGATGTCTGGCGGCATACTGTTCCCATACCAGCGGTGCCAATAGATAGGCCAAACATAAGTAAATCAGAACGAATCCACCCAGCACAATAGCGAGGCGACGATAAAATTGTCTTGGTTTGGACGTTGGAACCGGTGATTCAATTGATGTATTCATTAGTAAATCTGGCGAAAGCGATGAATGTTGTCGTCTTCCATTCTAATCTATGCTGCCGTCGCTCGCAGCACAAATCGGCG
>JBILTA010000388.1:0-5527 GCA_044371785.1 Pirellulaceae bacterium
GCAGATACGCCATTCCGTCAGGTTCATCGACGATTAAGGCGAGGCCAATCTTCGAAAAGTATTCCCGTAGCGGTGTCTGGAAGCGGAGAATCAAATCCCAAATCTTGGCATGATCATCGTAGTAGACTACACCCTGAAGCAAACGCACTGCGGCCGGGCTCCAGTCCGTAGGTGGACGAAGTGTGTCAGGGGATTGCAAGAGTCGCTCTGCGTCAGAAGATGGTGGATTGGTCATTTTGGTCGACTCCCTCCCTCATGGGAACTGGCGCGAGGCCTAAACGTAACACGAGGCACTTGTAATGAAATTTCGCGTGGGTTATCACGCGTCGCCGGAAGGATCAGTACCTCACGACTGCTTGAATCAATCCAGTGCTGGTCGTCATGGGCAATTTGAATTAGCCCTAAAACTTCCACGATATCTACATCAAAAGGTGAATGCGCAACAACTTCATTCAAGGTACGAGTGTGGCCATCGACAGTAAGTTCGCGAATCACCTTGCGCAACCGCCGAAAATCGAGTCGTCGCATTCTGGCGAATGCCGCTGCGAGTCGTTTCGCATCGTCCGGATTCAGTGTTTGAATTTCAGGTGTGGTTGACTCAAAAGTTGGTTCAGGTGTCCAGAACGTGCGAGCAAAGGGAGACTGGAGTTCGAGCGTGGTGTCGACGGAGAGTTGCAGGTCGTCGCCATCTGGAGCTTGACCAAGCTGCAGAGCAAGCTGGCGGATGTCTCTCAGCAAATTGGCCAGACGAACTCTTTCTGCAGCCGCTCTGGCGTCGAGCAATCTGCGCAAAGTGGTCGAAAGTCTAGCATTGGTGCGCATCACTTTATCGGCTTCCGCCAGCAGCGAGGGCACCATTTTACGCAGATGAGCTAAGGACTCGTGCTGTTGTACCAAAGCGTCAAGCTTTTGTATCTCTTCAATATTCTTCAGCAATGCCGATTGTTGTGCAGGTGAAAACAAGAACTTAACGAAGGCATAGAAACTGATGCCCTCGTCGCGATTTTTCATAAGGTCTTCGGAGTCGAGTGCAAAGCCTAAGATACCACCGCGCGACTCCATTCCTTCTGCTTGGCGTTTTTGTACGTCGCGAGCAATGCGATGAAAATTTTCTTCAACGGCTCGAAAGTCCGCTTGAAGATCTTTTAATAACTTCATCGCTGTCTGGAAGCGTTCGCGAATCTGTGAGGGACGATAAACTTGGACAGACTTTCCTGATTCGATCGCTGAGATCTCTTCGTCAATGCCTGCCCGTTGAGCGCGAAGATATTCCAAGCGTTGCGTAGGATCTGCTGAAGCACCACGCACGATATCATCGAGTGTGTCTATGACCAGGCGCAAGCGACTTTCTGTTCCGACGAGCTCTTTGCCATGACTCATGACAGTATCGAGGAATCGAATCACTTCCTCTGCGTAACGCGTCAATTGAAATTGCGGCTCATTGGAACTCGCTTCCAGGAACCGTTGCAGCCAGCCATGATCGGTCCATTGTGTCAGGTAGCGTTCGGGTGGTCCTGTGAGCAATTGAGGATCTGATTCGTGCAATTCCTCCTGGTAAATCGCCAAGCGAGATCGCAATTCGGCTTGTCCGATCGTGATGGATTCGCCCGACTTAAAAACCTGTTGCAGAAAATCGATCACCAACGGTGCGGAGTCAGCACGCAACATCCGAATCGTTGGAGACGAATCGAAATAGGATCGCAGTGATTCGCGACGAAGGGTGGAAAGGTAAGGACGGCGCTGGGTCAAAGAAAAACCTGTGCGGGAGGCGTTCGGGAAACTCCCTCCTGGAGGCAAATGATTACAATCTTAGATTATATCCCCGGGGGGGCTAAAATGCGAGAAATCGCCGAAAACCCATGGAAATTAACGGTTTGCGCGCATAAAAACGAGGAAAATTGTGCCTGAATCCATCCGCGATTTGCGAAATCTGGGGCCTAAATCGGTACAAATGTTGCGACAAGCGGGCATTGCCACTCCTGAAGCTCTTAGAGCCCTCGGTGCGGTTGAGGCCTTCATTAAAGTTCAACGCAGTGGTGCCAAGCCAACGCTTAACTTGTTGTGGGCTTTGGAAGGGGCCATACGGGAAATTTCATGGCAAGAAGTCGCTCAAGAACAAAGACGAGTTTTGCTCGATCGATTAGACGCTCGGCGGAAAGAAATTTGATCCAGCAAACTGTTGAACGCAGTACTCCGTAGGGTTGAAACAGTGATGATAAAAAGTATCGCATATCGTACGCTTCTGTTCATGCTGACGCTCTTGGGCTGTGGGGAGATACTGCTGGCCCAGGATCGCGAAACAAACTCAACGAACATGGGTTTGCAAAAAACAGAGACGGACGCTGACTCATCGGTAGTCCGTATCACATCAATTCAAGATGTCATCTCGAAATGGAAATCCAATCGTCATCTCTTCGTCAAGGGTGATATTGGCGTTGGCGAGGAGCAGTTACAGAAATTGCATGTTTGGTTAGTCGAGAACGGCCTTCATTGGACAGTTGTATTACTGGAGAACGCAAGTGGTGAAGTCTACAACGCGCCTGATGGAAGGGTCTATGTGGGAATGGACGCCGTGGAATATGCACTTGGGCATGGGCTGAGCAATCAAACGGCTTTCGGCGAATGGGTGAATCCAGAAACAAAAGAATCGGATGGTGCCATTTTCGCTTTATTTCTGAAAGAGCGAAAGTTTAGTTATTTCGCGTCAGATGCCCAGGATCGGCGGCGATTGGGCGAAGCGAATTGGATTGGGCAACTCGATCAACCCGCGTTTCGTGCCATGCGTAATGGTGGTCGTATCCTTGATGCTGTTAAAGACACTGTTCAATACATCAACGGCCGTCTCGCTACGTCGATACAAGCCGAAGCGGCAGACAAACAGCGACGTGAGGCTGATTTGCAACGGACACTGGCTGTGCTCCAATCCGCCTTGGAGGAGACCGAACGCTCGATTGATAAGGTGGATAGAATCGGTAGCCAGTGGAAAAGCGAATTCGAGACAGCAACTGGGCCCATGGCGCGACCACCCCTTTCGGCTTGGCGCGAGAAAGTAGCCGAAATTCGAAATCAACTTGAGCAAAAGAATATCTCCGCTGCGACTCAGCTAAAAGCGAATGTGGTCACCGAAATCGATCAGTATCTAAACATGTATGCGGCATCAGCCGATTTTGAATCGCAGCGAAAGCAAATTGAGCTAACCGTTAATGGCTACAGAACCTCGATTCATGAGGTCGCGCAAAAAGGTTCCCTTGACGTAGAAAAGATTATTGACCAGGCGAAGCGGGAGCGTAGTCAAGGAAGTTTCGATTTTGTTGAGACATTACGACTCGCGTCTCAGAAGGTTGTTGAAATTCAAACCGAAGTGGAGAAGGAGATCGAACGACTCCGACAAGAGGAGGTACGCGCAAACTTAATTCGTTCGGCGGTCTGGGGAACAAGTGCATTTTTTTTGGCGATCTTGGCGTTGGTGCTATACGTGCTTTATCGCCGTCGTACACCATTAATGAAACAGGCGATACAAGAGATCCATAGGCGAGAGAAATCGATTCAAGAAGAAACAGAGCAAATCGATCAGCTCTTTGAACGCAATCGCGTATTGCTTGGGTCCGAAGAACGAGTCAACGAGCGAGGCTATACCGGACGAACCAAAGAGGTGGCGGTGCAAGCTCTGCAATATGTCGATGATCTTTTCATTATGTCCCGAGAGATCCGACGTGTTTTGGCTGACGCTAAACATTTGGTCGAGCCAAGTTCTTGGTCGATGAGACTGCTGAATTTGTTTAGCGGCAGAAAGTACCAGGAAGCCATTCATCTGGTTACCGGTGCGCAGTTGGGATTCTACGCTGAGACAGGTGTCCCTCGTATTCTGAAGGACTTCAGTCAGCACAAGAAAGCTAACGACACGTCTTTCAATGGTGATGACATTGAAGTTTCCTTCGAAGACGTTTATACAGCCATTGATCAACGTGGAAACGAAGCTCAACAACGACTTGATCTTTTTGAAAAATCGTTGACAAGTATCGATGGAATATTGGTCCAGTTGCAACAGGATGTAGAAGCGGTTGGTGTGGCAGAAAAAGAATTACACCGCCTGTTCGTTGTCGACGGACTGTTCGGTTTTCCTAGTTTGCTCCAAACAACTCTTCCGGCTTTGCAGGCTGAATTGAAACAGGCAGATGACCAGTCAGGTTTTGATGCAGTGGGAGCTATCGAGGGACCAGTGGCGTCACTGACCAGAAAATTATCGCAGATTAAAGAATTGACTGATATTGCTCGGAAGTTTCGTGAGACAGATCTTCCCCTGCTTGTCGAGGCAGAAAAAAAGATCGCTCAAATGCAGTATCAAACCTCATGGATGGGATTGGAGTTGGAGCAGTTGTCGGATCGTGCCAATCGCCTGCTAGAGCAGCTTCTGCTCAATTCGATCACGGATGAGTTGAGAGACTACGAAAAAAGCCTGAGTTCTTTAACTTCTAAGTCCCGCGATATCGTCGTGCTCGCGGAACGCGTGGAGAAAGAGATACTCCCGAGTTTCACACAGCTCCACCAATCGCTTGAAGCCGCGCGAATTAGTTTGTCGGAGCGTCTGAAGCTGAGTGCTGAGCAGATCTTTGAAGAGAGTGAACAAGATCCGGATGATCATCAGCGACAAGCGGTTAAGGACATTCAAGCTGCTAAAGTTTTGCTGAATGAAGGACAATTCGCAGGAGCGTTACAGGCTGCTGAGGCAGCGGTGAAAGAACGCGACCTGGCGGAGACGCTGGTAAAATCTTCACTTTCTGCCGTCGAAGAGTTTGGTGCCAATGCAGAGGAAACTGGTACAAGGCGAGAAATGTGTTTGAAGATGGCGGGGGAATTGAATGAGAGAATTAGCAACTTGGCTGAACAGTATCAGGCTAGAGCCTTTCTACTGGAAACGGGAGTTACTGCAGAAAACAGCGATCGGTCTGCTAGTGAATTGTTGCGTACCATATTGGTGGAATGTGAGAAAATCGAACAGAGATCCCAAGAAGCGACACAAGCTTTAGATTCTGGTAAAGTTCTAAAAGCGGCTGACATTCAGCGCCAATGCCTCGAGCATATCGAATGGCTGGAGCAGCAGTCCATTCGCATTGAAGAACACTTGCAGGAAGTGGAGTCGGTCGCATCCAAAAATGTTTCGCATTTCGTTCGTCAACAAAGTGAGACGGCGAGTTGGGAAGCGTTTCGTGATGATCCACTCGTGTGCGAGAAGACCTTGATCGACATGTCAAAGTTACAAGATCAAATTGCTCGATTGGAACGGGATATTCTCTTAGGGGAAGGCAGTATACCAAGTCCTTTTGATACGGAAGAAAAGCTTGAATTGTTTGATTCTGAGATCGAGAAGATGACTGCAGCCTTTATCGCTGATCGACAAGCACATGCTGAGGCTAAGCGAGCGGTTGAGGGAGCTGAGCGACAATTGCAAGTTGCACTGAGATCGGCGGCACAGTCTCAAGCCGACAATATACCGGATAGTCCATTGACGCTGGAGCTAAATCGAAAA
>JBILTA010000389.1:0-5496 GCA_044371785.1 Pirellulaceae bacterium
TATCCCTATTGAACTCATACCGCGTATCAAGCTGGAGGACCTTCCTTCACGTGGGCGATTTGAACTCGTCAGTGTTTTGTTCCCTCTCGGCAAACGCCCCATTGATGCCGTCGTAACCGAGGTTCAACCTTATCTCAGCAATTACGGTCGTGCTGTACCGTTAGCACAGAGCAGGCAATTGCTGGTCATCGAAACAGCTGGCAAAATGCAAACGATCAATTTGCTGATCGCCTCGGTGCCTGAACCTGCGGTACCACCACAGCCGCCCAGACCAGAACCACCACCCGTTCCCGTTTTTGCAGCCTATCCTCTAGGCAACCTCGATCCGCAAGCAACATTAGCCACCATCAAGAAACTGATACCGAGCGAACAGATCACCGTCGATGACAAGACGCGTGTGTTGAGCGCGTTCCTAATCCCTGGC
Organism: Pirellulaceae bacterium; assembly: GCA_044371785.1. GTDB lineage: Bacteria > Planctomycetota > Planctomycetia > Pirellulales > Pirellulaceae > JAFLCP01. The sequence goes on from JBILTA010000389.1 coordinate 425, forward strand.
CAGCAAACTGCGATACAAACCGCCATCGCTGTAATGCAAAAGGACTCAAGCGAGTCCCCTGGCCTTGAGTCGATGTCATATAAAGTAGCCAACATTGATGCCAAAGCGTTGGAAAAACAAATCATTGCGATCGCCCCCACCGCCTTGGTCAGCTTTGATACTGTCAATGGCAAAGTCATCGTCACCGCCCCTTCGCTGGATCAAGCCAAGGTAGCCAAGCTTTTGGAAGCTATCGGCAGTCCAGTCACCAACCAGAATATGATGGTGAAGAGCTTTCAGTTACTCCCGACACAATCGGCAACGGTTACCCTAGCTCTCAAAGCGATGCTGCCGAACTCTCAGGTTCTTTCGAATGACGCGAGCGGCATCATCATTGTTCGCGGTAACGATGCCGACCTGCAATTGGCCGACGATGTAGTGGCGACCTACAAAACAAAACCTATCGAATCAACTCCACTACTCAAAGTCTATCCACTCGACCAAACGGTTCCCGCCACTTGGTTGACTCAAGTCACCAAGGCATTCCCGGAAGCCAGTTTGTGGCTGGACGCAGAGCAAAAGCAATTGTTAGCTCTTACCACATCCGCTGAACAACTTCGACTGGAGTCGATGCTGCCAGAACTCAAGAAGCTTTTGCCCATAAAAGAGAAACGTACGGTTGCCATCTATCCGTTGAGTCCACTTCAACTACAACGTTGGCCCTTGGTGGAAGCAGCCACCAAAACCATCATCCCGAACGCCACGATTTCACCACCTACTACCAACAATGAATTGATTGTGTGGGGCTCTCCATCCGATCAAGAGCAGTTGCAATCGTTGCTCGACCAATTACAGCAGGAATCCACTACCGAAGAAAAAATTCGTTGGCCCAAAGTCTACCCACTGAAAGTCCAGCAGCCCACCTTGGTATTGGAGCTTATGCAAAAGCGATTTGTCGATGCCACGATATCTTACGCCGAAGAGCAACTTACCGTCTGGGCTGATCAGACAACCCAACAATCTATCGCGGAGTTCTTGACGCAACTCTCCACGGAAATGCCAAGTGAGTTACCGACGCGATTGCAGACCTACACTGTGGATCAGCTACCAGTGACCACACTACAAACGATGTTGACCGATCTACTTGGTAAGTCGAAGGTGATTCCAGACACGACAGGTAATCGTTTGCTGGTTTGGGCAACAGAGGAGACCCATGTTAAGCTCGCGGAAGCCGTGGATCAAATTGCGGCCATGCCTCCCTCTGCACAGGAGAAAGTTTTGGTTGCCTATCCATTGCAACATGTCGATGGCACCAATCTAAAAACGTTGCTAGCGACCGCGCTGCCTGCTGCGGTCATCGTGGTGGACGCCGATGGCAAGCAACTGATTGCAACTGCCACGTTGACTGACCAACTTCGCATCAAAGCCACGATCGAACAACTCGACATTCCACGGGCTGCCTTAGATGCTGAGGAAATACGCACTTACGCCATGAAGAATAACCTGCAAGCCGCCACGTTGGTCACCACTTTGCAGACAATGTTTCCGAAACTGAAGCTAACCGCCGACAGCACGAACAACCAGATCTTGGCAACAGGGCCGCTCAAGGAACACCAACAGCTACAGACCGCTCTTGACCGCCTTTTTTCGGGGGAGAGTGGCGAGACGATTGATGCCAAAACCTATGAAATCCCCTACGGCGATTTAACAACTCTACCGAGCATCTTGGCGCAAATTGCTCCCAAATCGGTCATCAGTACCGATGTGGCAAACCGTACGATCCTGGTTTGGGCCACTGCGTCGCAGCATGAAAAAATCGCTCAAGCCCTCGACCAACTCAACCAAAAGTCGGAAGGGCGACAGATCCTCCAAGTTTACAAAGTTCCCACTCATCGAAGCCCAATGATTCGGTTAGCTCTAGCGGCAACGTTTCCCGGCGCCGCGATAGGCGTCGACAGTAACAGTGGTCAAATCGTTGCGTTAGCTACCAAGGAGATGCAAGCTCGTATCGGCGATGCAATTAAACAACTTCTCGAAGCGCCAGACATTGGCATGACTCGTGTGGCAAAGCGATATGACCTGCCCAAGAAGTTCCGCGCAACCCTTCCAACGATTCTCACTTCGATTTCTACTACCATTACCGTTGTGACTCCACCTACGGACCTCATCTCGCCATTGGTTGTGCTGGCCACTCCAGACGAGCACAAACAGATCGTTCTCCTGGTCCAATCGCTAACCGAAAGCGACGATCTCGATGTAGGAGCGGTCACCTTCAAGGTTTATGATCTTGGGAGTATCGATCCAGCCGCATTTTCAAATCTACTTTCCGAGACACGACCTCAAGCTCGCTTGCTTTCGGCACCAACTGCGATTCGTGTGATCATTGCGGACAGCGAAGAAGGGCATCAGCAAATCGAGAAGTTGCGAGAATCTTTAGAAAAAAGTTATCAGGAAACAGTAGGTTTGCAATTCAAGATCTACTCGGTGCGCGGTGAGTTGATGACACAACTTACATCGATTGCAACTTCACTAGCCCCGACTGCTCGCCTTTTCCCTAATGCGGCTACGGAAAAAGTGGTCGTCTTGGCGACGCAAGGTGACCAAAACAAAATTGAGTCTTGGATTACTGAACTCGATTCGAAAACAAGCCCACCCGCCAAAACCGATTTGAGAATTTATCCACTTGCGGGTGTCGACAAAACTCAGGCGACCGAAGTGCTTGTGGGTGCTTTAGGAACAGATGTCAAGATCATCCCAACTACCAAAGCGACTGAACTAACAGTCCAAGCAGTACCCGATGTCCATCAAAAGGTCGTCGACACGCTCAAGATCCTTACCGATGCATTAGCAAAACCCGATGGACGCCGGATGGAATTGTTTGCACTCGATTTCAATCAAGCCGATGTGACCAGCGTTTCCACTTCATTGCGGGCTGCATTGGGGACTTCTATTGCGCTAACGCCGCTAGTGGCATCCAACACGTTAATGGTGGTTGGAACGGAAGAACAGATCGAACAAGTCCGCAAGATCTTGGAGTCTTTGCAAAAGGAACTGCCCGACAGCCAAAAGCGACAAAGTTTAGTTTACGCTCTAAAGTTTGCTGACCCTACCGCAGCTGTTCGAGTTCTACAGAGTTTGGTTCCTAAAGCGATACTCGCCGCCGATGTTCTTGGCAAAAAGGTTGCAGCCACAGGTACTCCAAATGAACAAAAACAAATAGCCGAATTCATCACTTCGTACGATACACCCGTGGTCAACGAACGAGAAACAAAAATTTATCCTCTGCAACGTGGCAGCGGTCGTGGTCTTTCGTTTGTCGTTCAAGAAATGCTCCCCAATGCAACGGTTTATGGAAGTCGGGATGCTCCAGTGCTCATGGCGACCGCTTCTGCCGAAGATCATGAAAAAATAACGAAGATCATTGAACAATACAACAAAACCAGCGGTGGCGATGAAACCACTACCGTCATCACTCTCAAGAAAGCTAAGGCAGTCAGCGCGGCTGAAGCGGTCCGTCAGATCGACGATTTGATCAAAGTGACAACCGATTTACCAACCAACAGCCTCATCATTACCGCCTCTGCAGAACGCACTGCCCAAGTGGAAGCTTTGCTCAAACAATTGGAAGCAAATGATGGCTTTGTAGCAGTTGCCAAACGATACCAACTCTCTGGAGCCGATCCCGTAGCTTTGCAACGCGCACTGGCAGTGAGTTTTCCAAAGGCTACGTTAGCTGCTGATGCGGTCAATGGGGACTTGTACGTCACCGCTACGGAACCAGAGCAAGCGGAGATTCAAAAATTGGTCGATTCGGCGAATCAACCTTCGCAACGTTCATCACAGGTATACGCACTCCAATATGCAGACCCCACTGCTGCTGTTCGCGTCCTCATATCCCTTTTGCCTAAAGCAACTTTGGCGCCCGACTTGATCGGTAAGAAGATCGCAGCTACCGCCACAGAAGCGGAGCATAAACAAATCGCTGAGTTCGTAAAATCTTACGATCAACCCATCTCCAATGTGCGTGAAACCCGGATCTATCAATTGAAACGTGGCACCGGTCGAGGCTTTGGCTTTGTACTACAAGAGATGCTGCCTGAGGCGACCATTTTTGGTAGCCGTGAAACTTCGGTTGTCATGGCGACAGCTTCCGCAGAGGACCACGAAAAGATTCAAGCGATGATCGATCAATACAACAATGCGAGTGGTGGAGAAGAGAAGACCGTAGTTATCGCCCTTAAGAAAGCAACTGCGGATAGCGTCGCTGAGGCGATCGAACAAATCGATGAAGAGATTCGCGTTTCCGCCGACGATGAAGCGAACACTGTTGTGGTTACGACTTCCTCCGAAAAGATTCAAATTGTTGAATCGATCGTGAAACAAATGGAAGAAAGTGTCTCATCTAATGTCACGACCAAAGGTTATCCCCTAAAAGAAGCTGATCCGACCGCCTTACAACGCGCTCTGCGAACGAGCTTCCCGAGAGCGACGATATCTGCGGATGATACCAATGGCACTCTCTACGTGACTGCTATGGAAACGGAACATGCCGAAATCGCGCAACTCATCGATGCGACCAATCAATCCTTGAAACGTAAGCCAACTCTTAAAACGTTCATGCTGCAACATTCCAACGCTGCTGATATAGCCAATTCGCTAGAAGAAGCTTTTGGCCGTCGATCCAATGTGGGAATTAGCTTTGATGAAAACACTGGCGCGGTTTTCGTCCTTGGCACGCCAGATGATCTCACCGTGGCCGATCAAGTTGTGCAACAAATGGATGTTGCCAAAAGCCCCGGCGCTGGACGAAAGCTGAAGGCCTTCTCGCTGAGTGGTGCAGATGGTGATGCGATTGTAGAAAGCATCGAAGCACTGTTCCCGGAAGCCTATCCGGAAGTAAACGTCTCCTGGGATGTACTCAAAGAACAACTCGTTGTGATCGGATCCACGGAACAACTTGCTCTTGTCGAAGAAACTTTAAAACAGTTCGCTCCACCTGAACGTGATTTAGAAATCTTCAACTTGCGCAACAGTGACCCTAATACCATTCAAACTGCGATCAATTCACTCTTCGCTGACGAACCCTATGCGAC
>JBILTA010000036.1:0-16830 GCA_044371785.1 Pirellulaceae bacterium
GATTCAGCTTACTGTTGTGACTCCCGAGCAGTTGATTTTATCTTTAGAGAAACGCGAATTGGCTTTGCGCGGACGACTTGAACAGATCATCCGCGAACTGACAGAAATGCAAACCCTCTTGGTCCGAGTCGAAAAATCACCCTGGAATACGAACAAGCTTGTTGACGAGGCGGAATTAGATACGGAAGCCCCAGAAACTTCTGAGGACGACGCAGCGTCTAAAGATGCAGACGAAGTTGCCAAACAACTTGCCGCAGCCCGTCGGCGTCAAACACTATTTGTCCAACAAGCGTCCGTTCAAACGGACAAATCGTTCGATGAAGTGAACGGCATTTTATCGGCCATTTTACAGATTCGCGATGAATTGATTCAAAATCGAGTAGACAGTACCGATCGGCGTGAACGCTTGGAAATCAGAATTGCCCAGCCGCTCAAGGAAAGCCTCGATGGCAGTTTTACTAAACTACAACAAACCATGAAGGGCCTTAATCGCTTGCCAGCCAATTCGGCGGACGGGCCGACCCAAACCTCAGAAACCATCCAACTCACCAATCTCGTTATCAACGATTTGAACGGCATCCTTCAGAATATGCTGGACATCGAGTCCTATAATGAGATAGTAGATATGGTGCGCACCATGCTAGAACAACAGGAAAAGATCCTCGAACGCACCAAATCCGAGCAAAAACGCAAGGTCAAGGACCTGTTTGGCCCATAAACACGAGATGCAAAAATGAGCTATAACGTGAATGTATGGCGGACTCTACGCACCGTGTGTCTAGCACTACCGCTTCTTTTCGGAGTGGCTATCAACGCATCGATTGCCTCAGCATTCTTCCAAGCCCCGCCTGCAACACCAAGCGATCCTCCAGAATCTACGCCACTGGTTGACGAACAAACCGGCTTAGCCAAGCAATTTGGCGACCTGGAAAGTCTGTTGCTTAAACTCTCTGAGATTGAGGCAGACACCAATCCCGTACGTGCTTCCATTTTGCAGAGAGCCTCGAAATTAGGCAAAGAGTCTTCCTTGCAAAGCCGACTCAAGGAAGCGGCCAAAGCTCTGGAGAACAAGCAGTTTAGCCGCGCCATCGAAGAACAAGAAGCGACCAAAGCAAGCCTAGAACAGTTGCTCACTTTGCTGCTGAGCGAAGATCGTGACGATCGCGTACGCGAAGAGAAGAAAAAGATCGAGGAGATGATCAAGGAGATCCAACGCCTCAATCGTTTACAAAAATCCCTGCGGCAAAGAACCGAGTCGTCTGATGATCCTCAAGAACTCGGTCAAGACCAAAAAGGCTTGAGCGAAAAGGCGGGTGAAATTGCTGAAGATCTGTCGGATGGTAACGAGGATAAGAAAGACTCCCCTCAATCACCGGCAGAGCCTCAAGAAAATGCGACTGAAGGCCCCAGTGAAGCGAATAAAGAGACTGAAACGAATAAGGCCACTGAGTCCAATAAGAGCAGTGAGCCCAATAAGACCAGTGAGCCAACTGAATCCAATCAGCCAACCGAAACCGGAGAAAAACCAAACGATAACGAGCCGTCGAAGTCTCAGGACTCAGACAAGCCCCAGGACGGTACCAAACCAGAGGATTTGCCTAAGCCGGAAGAGGCTAGTAAACCGAGTAACGATCAAAAAGCTGCGAACGAAAAGAACAACGAAGACAAACCCGAAAGTGGCGAAACAAATGAAGGTATGCCACAGGATAAACCTGGGGATCAACCATCGACTGAAAAATCCTCTGACCAACCATCCAACCAACCTCCTTCCGAATCCGGTGAGCCACAAGAATCCAAGAGCGGCGAGTCTGGTTCCAATGACGAACAACAGCCACCTAATTCACAACCTGCCACCGAAGCTCAACAGCCCCAGAAACCTCAAACACCTCAACAGCGTGTAGAACAAGCTCGCAAGAAAATGGAAGAGGCTCAGAAAAAGCTGGAGAACGCGGAAAAAGAAAAAGCAGTCGAAGCCCAAAAGGAGGCGGAAGAAGAATTACGACAGGCGGTTGATGAACTCGAACAAATCTTGCGCCAACTACGTGAAGAAGAGGTCGAACGAACCTTAGTTCAATTGGAAACACGCTTTCGTCGAATGCTGGAAATGCAACTTGAAGTAAACGAAGAGACTAAGAAGCTGGATCGAATTGCCGTAGATCAACGAGAAAGAGCCTGGGAACAACGTGCGATTAATCTATCACAAGCAGAACGCAAGATTGTTGGCGAAGCTGAGCGAGCTCTGCTTCTACTGCGTGAAGAAGGAACGTCGTTAGCTTTCCCAGAAGCTGGAGAACAGTTACTGGCAGATATGCAGACCGTGGCGACTCGCTTAGATGGGTCGGATGTTGGTGCATTAACGCAAACGATCGAGTCTGAAATCGTAACTGGCTTAGAAGAAATCTTAGAAGCTCTCTCGACGGCACAGAAAGATTTGGAGAAAAAGAAAAGCGAAGATGGGGCCCCTCCACCGCCGCCGCAACCTGGTGAACCGCAACAGCAACCGTTGGTCGACAAACTTGCCGAACTTCGATTGATTCGTACTTTACAGATGAGAATCAACACTCGCACCAATAAATTGGCTGAGTTAATGGGTGCCAAGGAAGATGCAATAGGATTAACCGAACAAGGCGAAATGCGACTCCAGATTCGTGAACTTGGTGGGCGTCAGCAGCGGTTACAGCAGATTACCCGCGACATTGTCGTGGGGCGTGCGCAATAACCTTGCCCAGTAGATAAGAACAATAGCGTTACATTGCATTGCCGGAAAAGCTTTATCCGTCATAGGACTTTGATGATGAATACACCTCTGCGAGCCAAGTGGATAAACGTCTTTCGTACGGGTGTGCTCTCGTTGTCCCTCTTTTCGTTTGCCCCTTGTAGCATCGGCGTTGCAGCTGATGTGGATGGAAAAATCAGTCGAACAGCTACCTGGCAATGGCCTGATGCAACAGGGATTGAAACAAAACTTGACGAATGGATGACATCGCGATCTCTCACTCCTGAACGTCAACTTGAGCTCCTGAAAGTTTGGATCGATCCCGCTGTGCCAGCGTCAGGCCCGAACACTCTCGATCGTTTGATTCAAGTTTTGACGCTCGTTGAACCACGTATTGCCGAATCGCTCAATTCGATTGCTCCCGATCAAGAAGCGAAAGGGACACCCGATTTAGCTTGGCTCGACTCTGAACTGCCGACTTGGGCTAGAGATTCGATACGATTAGCGATAGGCCGCGACTTAGTGCAACGTCGCTGGTTTGATGAAGCACTCCTTATTCTAGAACCCATGTCGGTCGAAACCTCGATCGATCCTAGCACACTCCTCTATTACCGAGGAGCATGTTACCACCATCTGCTCCGCAAGAAGGAATGTTTAAGCGATTTGGGAAAGCTATTAGAGCGGGAATTTGAGATCCCCACGCGCTACGCTGTGACCGCTCGTATGATGATGGCAGATATGGAGCCACTCAAGTCCGACTCGCTCGATGAAGTGGCACGATTGATGAACGACGTCAGCCGTCGACTGGATCTTGGACGCGCAGGGAAGCAAACTTTGGATGGCGAACAACAAGTTATCGAGAAGCTCGATAAGTTGATTGACGATATCGAACAACAAATGCAGCAACAGCAGCAACAACAACAACAGCAGCAGCAACAGAGTCAGAATCAAAACCAAAACCAGAACCAGCCACAACAGGGAAAGCCAGCAGAAGAGGCCAAGGTTGCTGGTGAAACCGGCCCTGGCGATGTGGACCCAAAGAAACTGGGAGACAAGAGCGGCTGGGGCAATCTGCCACCCGCTGAACGTCAAGAAGCTCTGCAACGCATCACCAAAGATTTACCTTCTCATTATCGCGATGCCATACAAGAGTACTTTCGCAAACTGGCTACTAAACCGCGCGAGTAAGATGTGCCGTGCAACGAAGGGCTCATATAACCCGTTGCTCGAGCGCAGCGGAGGCGAGGCGGACTAGAGAAAAGACTCAAGGTCCCTGACTATGCACTCGAAAAAGATGCATAGAATAAAGAAGGTAGATGCATGGGAACCAGGTGCACCCGCACTTTTAAACTGATACAAAAGGCCATGTAAATCCAGCCGCCCCCGGGACTGTGTCCTTTGTATGACACTTGTCTCTTGAGTTCGCACGGCCGACGACGGACCGTGCGACGCGTGCTTAGTCTTCTGATCCGCTATGGACTTTTTTGTTTTTCGACTGGATCAGTAAAGGTTTCAACATGTGGCCATTCACTTGGATGATCTTCTTCATGAACATGGTTGTGAGGATCTTCGTTCGCTTCATGATGCAAGTGATCCATCTCGATCCCTGATTTCGACTGCATTTCCCGAAAAATCTCGCGGGCCGCGTGATACCGTGACTCAATGCCGGGTTGTGGAAATATACCTCCCCCGATGATCAACAGGGCCAACGCGATTAGGCCCACACGTTCGCTCCAATGGCCCTTAAGAGAGATTCCAGGGGTCACCCGCCGACCAGTAAAGATACGCATATAAACCTTGACCACGCCAATTCCGTTGAGTGCCAAAGCAATGACCACCGCCACACCAATATGTGGAAAACGTTGAATGGCTCCATCAATCAAGATCTCAGTCCCCACAAAACCAAACGTTCCGGGAAAGCCCACGCTTGCAAGGGCGGTTACCAGAAACATCACCGCTAGATGCGGCACTCGATCGTAGAGACCGTGATAAACATCCAAAGCCAATCGTCCATCACGGGCTTCGATCGCTCGAAGAGTTAGGCCTAAGCCAACCAACGACAAAGAGCTAGAGAGCCACACGCAAAGTCCGCCTGCGAGTCCCAATGGTGTTAAACTCTCAAGCCCAACCAATACCAAAGAAGTGTGACTCAAGAACAAATAACAGAAGAACCGTCTAGTCTCCAATTGAATTAAAGCCATGCCGCCAGCATAAACGGTGGTGATCAATGATAATATTCCCAGCCAGCGCAATGCCCATTCGGGGGCGACGGGAAGCACCAATCGAATCGCTGCATACTCACCAATCATGGGACAAACAAAAAGCAATGCGCCCCCCAAGCTAGCGTGTTCGAACAAATCGGTCATCCAACAATGTACGGGGGCAATTCCGCAACGTATCAATACGGCGGCCAATAAAGGTAACACAACCCAGAAGCTAACCTTGGACGATTGACCATAAAAGTCGACTAACATCATCCCCACGACCAACAAGCTTACGAATAAAACCATATGGCTCGCGAATACGAACGTCGGTTTTCCTCGACGTCGCAACTCCATCAGGGGTGGCAACACGCCTGCCGCCAAAAAGAAAACAATCCCCCAAGAATGCTTACACGATAATGTTGCCAACAAGATGGCAGCGGAAAGCAACGTTGAACCATACGAAAATCGCTTGGTTTTTGTGCTTTGGGTGGTCGCTACGATCAGCAACACCATAAATGCTGCTAGCGGCAATAGTGGACCACTTAGTTCGTCGATGACAAAAAACGATTTGCCGGTAATCATTCTGCCAAGATCGTATCGATCCACAGCTTGAAACTGATGAATCAATCCGAGATCGAGCCATGCCCCGACGCATGCCATCAAAGACAACCCAGCAAAGAGAATTGCTATGCTACGACAATGACGACTTGCCTTCGCAACCGAAGTCACCAAGGAGCCCAACAAAGGCAATAAAATAGCAAATTCTAACCAGGGAAAATGCAATTCGCTCATTGAAACTCCTCAATTGACGACGAGTGGTGAATCACTTCATCTGACTCGCGGGAAGCGACTCCACCAAGCCAATCGGTCCAGGCACGTTCCCAAGAATCGCACATGCGAAAGATACTCAGGAAGGGCAAGATGACAAAACGATTGATTCCGTCGTCCAAGTAACCTCGATAGAGTGCAAAGACGAAAATTCTATTCTTTAGGTTTGGCGGAAGCCAAGCATCTTGCCCAGTTCCTACTTCGGCGAGATCACGTCCAATCGCATTCTCCAAAATGGCATAATCGCGCAGAAGTGAAGGAGCTCGAACCAACTGAAGTGTTCGCAAGAAAGCATGACCAATGATATGGATCAAAGCGAAATAGTAGAAGCCACAAGCAATTTCGAAGAAGATAATTCCCACTTGTGTTAGCGATGCATACGCCAATGCGCTTTTTACGTCTGTTTGCACACGATCCGTGATTGATGCATAGATTGCAGTCGATAAACCAACGACACCAACAGACACTCGCAGAAGTAGCGATTGCTCCAGAATCGGGCTGATACGTAATAATAAAAATGCGCCCAAATGCACGGATAAAGCACCATAAAACACAGCGCTGGATGGTGTTGGCCCTTCCATTGCTCGTGGCAACCAATTCGAAAAGGGAATTTGTGCCGACTTGCCTGCCGCTGCTAATAGGATTAGCAGTCCAACCCACATCGATTGCGTCGAAGTCAACGCGGCTGTCCCATCGGGCCAGGGACGCTCCCCCACCAACGCTGCAAAATCTCCTTGGCCACTCGCGTGATGAAGTGCAACCGCAGCGACAAGCAAAGCTGCGTCGGACAAGCGGTAGATACTCCACACAACCAAACCATTGGTGACTGGGGCTTGACGTTCATGAAAAAAGGCTACCAACAGCGCCGAGGACAACCCAACTAATTCCCACCCTGCGAACAGTGTTTCAATCGTTCCTGCAGTGCTGGCAACAACCATCCCCAGCATGAAGAACGAATAGAAGGTAAAAAAGCGGCTAAATCCTGGGTCGCGATGCATGTAGTTGCGAGCGAACGCACCAATCGTGCCACACAACACAAACGACATCATCACAAATGGTATGCTCAATCGATCGAATACGAATTTCACCGTAAAATGAAAATGCTCTTCCGGGATAACCGACCAGTTCCCTACATTCAATTCGACCAAACGAATTCCGGTGAACAGCATACAGGCCAAAATCGCTGTCGCTGAAACCACCCCAGCCAAAACGCTGATGGACGTCAGGAAGCTAATTCTTTTCTCACTGAGCTTCAGTCCAAGTAAACCTGGCAAACCAAGACAAGCCATTAAGAATGCCGGCGCGAGTACAGTAACCGCACCAAGGATCAACAAGAAATCCTCTAATGTCATCGCGAGACTTTCCTCTCGAGAAAATTGAGAGTGGAGACCATCATCGGCTGAGCCCTTTACGTATGAGTGCGATTTCTAAATGGCTACGTTTTCCGCCGTACCAATCGATGGAATGTTCAACCTCGGGTAACTTCTCGTCAATTCTGGGAACAAGTCTAAAGCGACCATCTTCGTAGTAACAGAGTTCGTTTGTCTTCGGATTGAGAATTGCTAATTGAGCCCAGCCGTTCCCAAGAATTCGACCTACCGTTTCGTTCCTCTTCATGATCGACAGGATTGATTCCGGCGTTGTTTCGATTACGAACAGCAACCGCATCGGTTCATGAATATCGGTTCCCTGTAGCGGCAACCCCGTCCGCAAATCGCTCATAGCGCCATCCATCACCCCCAGCAATGAAGTGATGTTATGGGGTAATTTACTACCGCATCCCCATCCCACTGGATCCATAGCAGATAGCGTATATTGCATATTGATTCCCGAACAAACGGGAACAACCGCAGACAAAATTCTGGCCAGAATGGTCGAGTTTTCATCGTCTTGGGATGGATTGTAAGACATCATGAACGACCGACGTCCGAAGAACAATCCTCTGAAACGATCACGTCGTCCCACGAGACACAATGCATTGCTGGCGTTGCCATATTCTGGACGCGTTTGAGCCAAATCTTCGGAACGCGCTTCAACATGTCGGTGGGCAGCTGAAAAGCTCATCGATAGATCGGCCGTTTCAAATTGTCGGCAGCGTTCATGCGCATTGCGCATACACGCTTCGCTTACGATCTTGCGAACCTCTTTAAATTCTTTGACTTTACGCGATGGCATTGAGGCTAGATCATAGTAGGTCATCGAATCGTTGCATGTATTATGCTGAGCGGCTACAAAGTATGTGTCGGTTGGTATAGCAATGCCGCGTTCTTCCAATCGCTCTCGCACTCGACCATCATTGAGCATGGCAGCCAGTAGTCGAGCGTTCGGTCCTCCTGAGTTCCCCGAGCAAGCCCCGCAATCATATGCCGACTCGTGCGGATTATTCATGCACTGGGATCCATGTCCTACCCATAACACGACACCCGCGAAATGATTGGTCAAACCAATGTCGCGAAGTGCCGTTTCACAATGCTGAACCATTTCAGCCAATGACAAGCCAATCTGCTCTTCAGCTGGTCCAGCTTCCGGTGATTCACGTTCTATCCGTAACCGAGTTACAGGAGGTGGCTCGACAAGAACACCTGCCGATTTTTTGAGACGTGCCGTGAGGGTTGGAAACAAAATTCGAGCTATCAATGGAATCGATGCCAGCGAGCCGAACAAAGTCGTCACGATGGCACCGCCAGTAAACGTTCGGCTTCCGAGATGCAAACGATGCGATGCAGTGCCCAATGTTCTACGGGCCCATGCACGACGCTCATGAACTTCTTCCAAACTGAACACGACTTCTTCATTAACCCAATATTTCGGCCGGAGCACAATCGGACAAAGCGAAGCATAGGTGGCATCAGCCACACCTTTGTAACGAATCGGAATCCCGAAAAAACCTGCTGTCCCAAAAGTTTGACACGCCGGATCGACTTCTTCAAAATGCCTGCGGAATGATTCTTCTCGAGCATCGATACAAAAGACTGCCTGAAATGAGGCTGCTCGAGGTGGTGGCAACGGTCGCTCTTTATGTACTGCGATGGCCCGAAGAGCTCGCCAGCGAAAATGTCGTTCATAAGCTTCGTGCAAAATGGAGCGTCGTTCGATCTCAGAAAATGATTCAATTTCCTGTATTCCACGAACCCATTCATTAACGGGGAGTGCAAACAAGGCAGAAGGCTCAAGTCCCACTACCTGCGAAAGTTGGAAGATGCTAAACGCTCGCACTTCAGCAATTTCTGTGGGCGACTTTTGCGATCGCATCACCGTTGAACGTATTGAGGCAACGCTCTTTTTGCGTCCCAACTGGGACAAGCAACCTCGCAATGAAACCACATCCAACAACAGCCTAATTGCAACGAATTCAAAGAACGTGCCATCCTTCAGAGGCCGAACCGCCCGATCGGGCCGTGACTCAAGCTGCCAGACCATACTGGCCCACCCCTTAAGCGCGAGAACACTCTCAGCGACAAAACGCTCAAGTTCTTCTTCACCTACACCAAGCTCTTCGATCGCGTAAGCAAAAATTTGCTCAGCGGTGAGCGAATGCTGCCGAATGCGATCGAGCTCTTGCTTCAGTTCGCGCTGTGGCCCGGCTGAGACCGTCTTGCACATCGACAGCAATTGCACAAAACAAGCGTATAGCCCTTTCTCACGAGCTGGCATATGCCAACTTGCAAATCCCTGATCGATAAAGCTACTGCAGAAGCGAATCAACGTTTCATGAACCCAGGCATCCGAATCAATACTGGTTTCTGAAAGCAAATAATTGCGATGACGTCCTCGCCAGGCTGTAGCCTGCACTCCCTGCTGAGGTATCTCGGCAGCCTGAGCCGTTTGTACACCTTGCAGACAGGTTCGCCATAAGAGCTTGAGCGTTAATTCTTCCCACTGCGTGTCGTTCCAGGTTTCAATCGCGTGCGAATTACGAGGAATCAGGCCTTTGGCCAGTTGGAAGAATGCACTAGTTTCCGTTTTTTTATTCCCATGATCGGAAGACGTCACTGATTGAACTTCCCGATGCACCCAAGATTTTGTAGCCAGCACCATCTCGCTTCGAGCATGGTCTGCTACATCTTCTCGAAACTTTTTAAGGGCATCGGTTTCGGCGACAAACCACTCTAACTCTCTGCAGTTGGAGAGCTGCAGTGGGTGCTCTAAAAGGGACAGTCTCAATTCACGTCTCGTGAGTCGGCCAAACAACGGAAGACTTTCCCCTGGCGGAAGTCGCTGCTCGAGAACCTCAAGCAGATCCGCTTCGTTAATTCGTCCAGCCTCAAAATGTCGATGGTAGGTTTCTTCAGGGAGGAAAGGCTGGCAGTGATACAGAGAGGCCCCTAATAGCAACCCTTCGCGAAATGGCAGTCCCTCTAGAGCTTGGAGAGTATTGAGAAATGCGAAGGATGTTATGGGGCCTTGCGCGGGAAGCAAAAGGGCGACCTTTCCGACAACGCTTCGAAATTTTTCAACCATTGCCGGTATTCTTTCTGTCGTGCATCCCTGCGTATCCCCTGCATTCTGTGCATTATATCGAGGGGATGAATCGTAAGTCATAGCCACGCAGTGTCCAGTGCAGATATTGTACAAAGTACGAGGTATTCATCGCCCCACACAAGTATAAAGTCAATTACAAATCCGTAAGTTACTTTCCCCTGTATACTCTCTGACACCACTCCATCGATTGCCGTTACGCCCAGAATTCGTCACAATGTACGGTGTGCTCGATTAACCATGCCACGACTCCAGCTACGACAGTAGACGACATGAAGATTTTGATTGTTGAGGATGACCCCGTCTTGGGGCAGAACGTTTCTCGCGGTTTAACTGAGTCAGGACATCAAACCATCTTATGCGAAAACGCGGGTGATGCATTAGCAAAGTTTGAAAGCGAACCCTTCGATGTCATCATCTTGGACCAGATGCTTCCAGCCGACGAGCGGTTCGATGATGAGAACACCAAATACTCCGGGCTTTCTCTACTGAAGAAGTTTCGCCGGGCCAATCCTGAGATTGGAATCTTGATCTTAACGGCACTCGGGGCAATCGATGATCGAGTTGAAGGCCTCAATTTAGGCGCTGATGACTACCTCACCAAACCTTTTGCCTTTCCCGAACTTACCGCTCGCTTGACCGCACTCAATCGTCGCCAACGAAACATCGCCACTCAACTCTCTTACTCGGACCTCACTCTGGAATTAACCCAACGCAGAGCCTACCGCTCCAATCGCGAAATTGAACTCACGCCAACCGAATTCAGCTTGCTCGAATTGCTCATGCGCCACGCAGGACAAACGGTTACTCGAAAGATGCTTTGCGAACATCTGTGGGAGTCAAACTGGGAAGGTATAACCAATGTGATTGAAGTTCACATCAATCGACTCCGTAACAAAATCAATAGGGGAAATCCAGTTGGTTTAATCCACACAGTTCGAGGAAGTGGCTATGTTCTTCGAGAGGATTAAGACACAGCTCCGTTCCTTTCGTGTCCGGCTCGTTATCCTTAACACCTTGGTTGTATTAATCGCCACTGTCGGGGTTCTGTTCGGTGCCCGCGTGAGCGTGCGGACCACACTTCAAGATGAAATGGACATCATGCTTGAAGAAGACCTCAGCGAAGTGGAACTTGCTCTGGCAGCGGCTGGCTCCCCTCATTCACCACAATTGCTGGAACAACTCGATCGCAAAGCACGTGGCCATGTGCAACACAGTTGGTTTTGCCAGTTGCTTGAACTACCTGAAGCGCAATCCCGCAACGCCGACGCAGCGACGTTGTCCAAGACTATTTCGGATCCCGCCGAAGGAACGGAATGGAAGAGCGTTAATGCACCTGAATCCTGGCAGGGCTTTCCCTTCGAAGCCATTGAACCTACAAGCTACAAAGGTTTCCGAATATTGGAACGCATTACCCAGGCAGGAGTTGAGCACCCCGTTCGAATTCGTGTTGGGGCATTTGACACACTCGTGCGACGCGAGCAAAGCCTGCTTGACCGGGTGATTCTCACCGCTTTAACCATCGGACTTCTCCTCGCGCCGATCGGAGGCTACTGGTTAACGGGTTTGGTAACGCAACCACTTACATCGATTGTCGCCACCACGAATCGCTTGCGGCCTGAAAAACTACAAGAGCGATTGCAACTTCGCGGAACAGGCGACGAGATGGACAAGCTATCCAATTCTATCAATTATCTTTTGGATCGTATCGCAACCTACATCGATTACAAACGTGACTTTTTGGCTAACGCGGCTCATGAATTGCGATCCCCCCTGGCCGCCATGCAAAGCACAGGAGAACTTGCCCTTAACTCCGATAGAACACCGCAAGAATACCAAGAAGTCATCGGCAAGATGATCCAAGAAGTCGAATCGCTTACCAGCCTGGTCAATCAGTTGCTATTGCTGGCAGAGACCGAAGATTATAACTCGTTTCATGAAACACATGTGGAGAAAGTTGAACTGTCGGAACTGGTTAAACAGAGCTGCGATATGTTTGAGCCAATTGCAGAGTCTAAGTCGATTGAGTATTTGGTTGAAGTTGAATCCGGCCTTCATATTCAAGGCAACCGCTTACACCTGCGACAAATCTTTAACAACCTAATCGACAATGCACTGAAGTTCACACCCGACCAAGGACAAGTCCATATCGAATTGAAGAGAGTGGAAGCCGAATCGTCAATGATTCAGTTTGCCGTGACTGACACTGGCGTCGGTATTGCAGCGGAAGAATTGCCAAAACTCTTCCAGCGGTTTTATCGCGGAGATAGAAATCGACGTCGCGACATTGCGATTCGAAGTACAGGTCTTGGTCTGAGCATATGTCGAGCGGTAGCCCAAGCTCATGGCGGGGCAATCGATGTCACTAGCACACTTAATCAAGGCAGCAAGTTTGTTGTCAACTTTCCTACAACGGCATCATTGTAAGCTCCGGCCGCTCACCGTTAGAAAAACGCGATGCCTTAGGCTGGGACAACGATCGACATCGGAAAGCAAAAGACTGCGGCGCGACGGCCACTGCGGGTAGACTGCGAGTACGCGACTTGGGAAAAGCCCGAAATCGATTTTCTCAAGTTGCTAAATGTGTCCGCCATAATTTGTTCACATAAAAAAAGACGCCATAAGCCTGACTAGCCGTCAGACTTAGGCGTCTCTTATCACTTTGTGGCAGGTACCACTAAAGCGGAGGGCACGGGATTCGAACCCGCAACCCCTTACGGGGCACTTCATTTCCAATGAAGCCGCTAACCATTCGCTTACCCTCCAGTAATTTCACCGTTCGCTGTGAAGCGAATCAGGTGAGGCGATGGACTTCGCGGGGTTGCATAGCAAGCTATGCCAACTTTGCATGCAGTAGATTACCCTAGAGACGGGGAATCGAAAAGCGAGGTTCAGGAGAAAACTCGCTTGAAACTGGTCAACGTCCGACCAACCATGCCAAATATTCCTTCAAAACCATTTCCAACTTGCCAGCAGCCCCACCACTGGGCAAAAGTTCAATAAGGTGAGTAGGCGGGCGACCAGCGATAAAGTCGGCTGGCAAAGGTACAAACTTCAATCCCTCGCGATCCGCCAAACGTAGAGCCCGCGGCATATGCCAAGCACTGGTAATGAGCCCAACCGAAGCATCCTCGGGCAGATTCTTGCGCCATTGGGCCAAAGCACTCATTTCTTCACGAGTGTTCCGCCCCCCCAACATTTCGATGTTCGCTTCGGGCACTGCCAGTGCCATCCATATATCTTTTGTTTGCTCTGCCCCGTTGCGTTCGACCCGCCCCGCAATGGTACGACGCAATGATTCAATCGATTCGCCCGTTGTAATCAGCTTTCGCGTCTTACCAGCATGAAACAATCGAGCCGCCAGCATAACGCGCTCGCCTGCCCCGCCTACAACGGCCCGACCCTCAGGCGATTCGGTAGTCCCCCCCCCCAACACCACAATGACCTCGAATTCAGGCAACTCGCTCACCTTGAAATCGACAATACCCTGTTCCAGGCGTGCTGCAAAATAATAGGAAGTTAGAGGTGAGGTGATAAACGTGAAGCCACACCAAACAGCAAGTATCAACACCGCAAAACGGCGATGATCTAAGCTCCAAGCGAAACAGCCCAACGCCCACAGCATCAACCAAATCATGGCAGTGGGCATCGCCAACGTCGTCAATAATTTCTCGATGAGAATCCGCTCAGAACTCAGAGCGGTAACAAGCAGCAAAAGCGCTGGTAACGCTGCTGCCATCAGCGACGCTTTTACAATCTTATTGCGAACCATATCAACAGGCTTGAAGGAACAGGCTTGAGGGATGAGACTTGAGACTTGAGGTTAAAGGCAGAATACTGAAAACTAGTAACTAACCTACCCTCAAATTCGCTTCGACATTTCGAAGAGCTTCGCGAATTTTGGCAACTTCCATGCTTCCTTCTTCAGCAGAAACGTCACTCAACCATTCGTTGACTTTCTTTTCTGCGGAAATCACTGTGCTATGGCGACGATGGCCAAAATAATCGCCGATTTCCGCGTACGCGGCTCGCGTATATTTACGCGCCAAGAACATCGCCAACATACGTGGTTGGCTCACGGTTTTAGTCTTTCCCTTAGCTTGGAGACTCTTGGGTTCTAAACCGAACACATCACATACGGCTCGTTCGATATCCGCCAAACGAACTGTAGGTTGACAGGAAGTCAACAAGTCTTGAGTGGCTTCCAAGGCTTGCTGTTCATTGAATGAACCGCGAAGCATCAAGCTGAGAGCTCGCAAGCGATTAACCAAGCCGAACAATACTCGAGCATCGCCCGAACTCTTATCCGCTAGTTCTCGAACAACTTTCGGTGCGATTTTTATTCGCGATTCAGCCAGAAGCCTAGCCAGCAATTCGCGGCGAGTCGATTCATCTAAACCTTCCAGAGGACAGACCATGCCACCGGTCAACCGAGCTTGAACGTCTGGCCCCAAGATCGAGAGTTCTTGCAAAGATCGATCAGCCACAAGGATGACCTGGCGACCCTGACGCAATAACGTATCTAAGGTGTGCTTTAGTTCCTGGAGCGTAGCGCGCTTACCTGCAAGGAATTGAACATCATCGAGAATCAGGCATTCAACATCTCGATACTTTCGACGGAAGCTAGGCAAACCGCTGCCACGAATCGCTTCCATAAAATCGTTCGTAAATTGTTCGCTCGACAAATAAACGACGCGCCGAGCACCATGTATTTGACGAAAACGCTGTGCCAGAGCCTGCACCAAATGAGTCTTGCCACTGCCGCATGGTCCATAAACCAAAAGCGGCGTAACAACACCTGGCGATTTGAGTACCATCTCGACGGTGGCCATCGCCATTTTGTTGCAATTGCCTGTAACAAAGTTCTCCCAAGTCAACACGCGCTGCTTCGCAATCGGCATGACCGATTCCGCTTGGCGTCTGTCGTCTTTTGAGGGGAGAGCTACCACTTCTTCTGCTTCTTCTATTTTTGCGGACTCGACATTCCCCACGATTCGCAGAGAACTCGTTTCCGAAACATGACTCGATCGAGAACTAGACTTTAGAAATTCAGTATCGGTTGCAAACGACTGGGATGTACAACGATTCGAAGCCCCATCCGCAGACAAAACATTACCCAAAGCCACGCCAGCGATCTGCACAGGCAGTGCTGGTTTCGTCAGGACTTGTTCAGCGGTACTATCTTTTGCAGTGTTATCTTTTGCAGTGCCGCTCGTTGTTGGACTGCTTGTTGCAGATCTGCTTGTTGCAGTGCTACTCGTTACAGTGCTACTCGTTGCAGTGCTACTCGTTGCAGTGCTACTCGACGATGGACTGTCCACCATCGGGGCGATCTGCACTTCGAACTCTGTCTTACCCGCCCCCTGCCGACCATTTGCAAGAAAACACTGAGTCTTTACCGCATCCACATCGACATAGAATCGACGATAACACCAATCACGGGTGAAGTCATCCTGAAAATAGAGTCTAAGTGAATCTGTTTCGATTTTCCACTCGACGCGGCTACCAAACCACACATCAAACCTATCTCGCCCAAGCCGCTCAGCTAGCGCCTCCTTACACGCTTTCAATATCTCCTTGTCGCCAACCGTCACGTCTTGTGCCATGTTGTGCGCGCACTCCTATCGCTAACCGAATTCCAGTGTTGAATGCAGGCATAGAGAGGGGGTTCTACAAACCTTCCCAACATTCCCCCCTGCGCACATGAGACGGCCACGTTTCAATTTCGCAGGGCACCGAGCGTTCATCGCTCAGTGGTGAGTCGAGATTCTATGTTTGCTAGCATCCCTGTCAAACCGCAGGCCGCGTTTCACTTTCGTAATTCACGTTGCCCAATCTCACAAACACCAAAATACAAAGGAGCTGACTCGACTTTGGCAAAGAAAAGGAGAGCTGCAAAAACTTTAAAGTTCATCTCAAAGATGGTGGAAAACATGTTAACAATTTCCACACAATACGATCTCTGTGAACGCTGCTCGGCGCAAGTATTGCGCCGTACTTCACTTACGAGAACTGGAAGCGATCACAGCCTTCTTTCTTGACTCCCAAAAGCCGAATTTCCCAGGGATTTTCGGCAAAAATCGCTCAAAGGTGGGGCGAATTTATTCCTTCACAATCACGCCATTACCACCGAACCAAACCTCGGTCGAATTGTAACAATAGAAGCCACGCTGATGATAAAGACGAGTAGCAGGATCATTCTCTCGATCCACACTCAATACCAACTGCCTTGCGCCCAATTGAACCGTGATTGCAATCGCTGCTTCAAGCAGGACTGCTCCAAACTTCCTACCTCGCGCCGACGGGATAACTCCCATGTAGGTTATTTCCCAAACTGCCGGTGCACGTTCCCACAACAGCAAGCAACCTACCCTCTCCCCAGCAAATTCCGCCAACCACCAAGAGTGCCGTTCGTCCCGTGCAGCCAGATACCCCTCCACAGCCGCCTTGCCTGTACGAATATTGCCTAACAAAGCACAATCTAGTGTATCGATGTAACTAGCCGTGACGATTTCTTCCAGCGCTTCCTCGTCACCTTCACGAAACTCGAATAGACGCAAACCTTGGGCTTTTCCCTGGAGGGCCTCTAGAGCTTGGGATGAG
>JBILTA010000390.1:0-5475 GCA_044371785.1 Pirellulaceae bacterium
CGCTCGGCAATACATGATGAGTACAACATTTCATCACGCGACGAACGTCAAAGTTGTACATGTCCAGAAAGTTGTTGATTGTGATTCGAAAGAGATTTCTCGCTCCAAGTTGTTTGAGCAAAGCTTGTGCAAAGAAGTCTTCGGCAGTGGTGTCGGTATCGTTTCTTAGGGAGAGTATAGGAAGTGATTTTGGGGTGTCGACTTGAGATAGGGTGGTGGAGCAACCGGTGTTGTCGCCACAGCCACTCGGTCCACAACAAGCTTGGCGCGCTAAGTATTGTTGAATCAAACGAACCCCTTCTTCTCGAGTGAAGCTAATGCCATTAGCGAGAAGGTCGAGGTTTTCTTTGGCGTTGACGAAGCGAGTTAAAGGCGTGAGTCCATTTGCGTGGCGATAGGCAAGACAAAGCTGATGGCAGTTGGGATGAGCGCAGGGTAATGGAAAGAAATCTTTGGTTTGAAACATTCCCTCCGTCTGCTCTTCCATTGCCTTGATCACATCGGGAAAAGTTACTCGATTCTCTAAGTCTTCGGGTAGATAGTGACGACCACTATAGGTTGCTGGTTGGAGGCTTAAGCCCGTGACCCAATCTCTTTCAGTCGCGTAACGCACCAATGGGCCGATTTGGTCGAGGTTTACGCCGCCCTGTAAAGTCGCCACCAACGTAACATGCACACCTGCTTCACCGAGTTTTTCCAGTGCTCGCAGTTTCTGCGGTACCAAAGATTCCCCACGTAGCGCAATACTTGTCTCTTCGTTTAAGCCATCGAGCTGAAAGTAGATTTCCATTCTCTGTTTGTGCTGCGCGATGGTGGCAACAAGCCCATCATCTTTGGCAAAACGCAGCCCATTCGTGTTGATCATGATGTAATCGATAGGCTGGGCGAGAGCATATTCGAGGATGTCAGTGAATTCAGGATGGATGGTTGGTTCACCACCGGAGAGTTGCAATACCTCAGGCCGACCTTCCGATTGAACTAAGCGGTCGATGGCGCGTTTTGCTTCATCCATCGATAAATGTTTTCCACCAGGGCCGCTGGCTGCAAAGCACATAGGGCACTTCAAATTACAGCTGCTGGTGATTTCGACCAAACCGACGCAAGTATGTTGTTCGTGTTCTTCACAGAGACCACAGTCGAATGGACAGCCCTTTTCCATTTTGGTGAATGTGTTAGCGGGTAAGCGGGCGGGTAAACTGTAGTCAGTGCGATCATACATTTCGACATCGCTGCAGATAAAGTCCTCTCGCCATCCGTGCGTAGGGCAATGCTTGCGGAAGTAGACTCTACCGCGACGAGCGATGATTTTTGTGTTTACCAAGCCTAAGCATTGTGGACAAAGGCTTTGGGTCGTTCCCAAAAAAGTGTAATCTCGTGCATGTGTGTGTCGGCCCATGGCAAAAATCCTGAATATGAGTGAGCGTGACCGATTTACATGCGAAGTGACACAGTGAATAGCAGAAGGAAGGAGGTTAAGGCTGCGAGTCCACCGCCCCCAAAGGCAAAGGCAATAAACGATTCTTCATTGATATTCATGGCAGATAAACCAAGGGCTGTAGCCGTACATACCGTCAAAAAGACAGTACACATCGCAAATGTTAAGCCAGCACATAGCGCGAGGGAGATTAGGTAATCTCCTGCTCCCAAAAGCATACGACGCATGGTGGGTAAATTGTTCAGTGAGCGTCTTCTCACGTCACGGAGTGGAACACGGATTGCGGCAAAGAAAAGGATCCAGCCAACAAAGATCGAGGCTTCGGGAGTGACTAGGATAAGATAGAGCAGGATACATAGGCTGGCGACAACGGAGACCCAGTACCCGACCCCAAGCGGCGCAGCGCGGCGCGTGTCCTGGGGAAAAGACGAGTCCTCAATCGATTTCGGAGAACTAAACGGATTGCTGTCCTGGATAATAGGTGGAATGGTCGCTTCAACTGGTGGTACAGTCCCCGGTTGGGGCTGCGGATTTTCCGGCGATGACATCACACTATCCTTATATGACCTCAGCTTCCGAACATTCTTCTTCTAAACCGTTTCAGGCACGACAAAAGGTGCTCGATACTCGCGTCGAAGTAGTTTATTGGCAGCTTCGGCATGTTCACCCACAAATCGACCTGTCGCTGGGTCGAGTTCCAGCCAAGGACTCATGCGTAGGCCGGGGGTAGCTGGCGTCACTTCATGCGCAGCCAAATGAGTATGCAACTCTTCTACAATGGTCGACCAACCCGGGAAAGAGCCACCTAAGTTCATGGTATCCTGAACTAAGTTAGCATCACCCATCTGATAACAGATGTTCGCGAAGTTGCACCAACCCGTTGAGTCATGACCCACTTGTACTTCAGCGTTGAGTAATTCGCGTTTGCGGGTGCGAACCGCTTCAATAAAATTCTCTTGATGGCTGCGACCGCTATCGCCTTTAAACTCTTTGATCAATTTACCGGATTGATCGTAAGCTCGAGCACCGCCGCGTTGTCCTTCCAGGCGACCACCTTCACCGTAGACCACATAGCCGCTGCCTGGCCCGGGAAATTTGGGGCCTTCATTCTTGCCTTTACCTGCGGACAAATTGCTTAGGCCAATTACAACGGGCAATGATCCAGTGTCGAAAGCAACGCAATGCACATTGGGTGATTCGCCCGCATCGTTCCACACCATGCGGCCGCCGCCCCCCAAAATTCTCTTGGGAACTGCAACGCTATCTTGGAAAACAACATTGCGAACGTCGTCCAAGACATGGACGCCCCAATTTCCCATTTCGCCCGAGCCGGTGTTCCAGTCCCAGTGCCAATCGTAATGCCACTTGTCGCGGAACACGGGGCGATCTACTGCTGGCCCCAGCCACAGATCGTAGTTGACGTTGGGATCTTTGGGTAAAGCTTCCGATCGCTTGCCGATCGGCCCGCGAACGCCGTAACGATTCACTCGCACATTCTTTAGTTCGCCAATCCCTTTTTCTTTGTGCAAAAACTCTTTGAGTTTGGCTTGCATGGGATCGGAACGTTGCTGAGTTCCAACTTGGCAAATGCGATTGTACTTGCGAGCTGCCGCAATCGTTTGCTCGCCTTCCCATTGCGTATGCGAAAGAGGTTTTTCAACGTAGACATCTTTGCCAGCTTGCATCGCCCAAATCGCGGCCAAGCAGTGCCAATGATTGCAGGTCGCAACGACCACAGCATCAATGTTGGGATCTTCGATCAGTTTCCGCAAATCGGTTGCTTCTTTGGCTTCAGGAAAACGCTTTTTGGCTTGTGCGACACGGCGTTCATCTGGATCGCATAAGCCGACGACACGCACGCCTTTGATTTTCTCGAAGGCCCCCATCAGTTCCCCTGCTCTGCCACCGCAACTCAAAAAAGCCAAACGGACTTCGTCGTTGGCGGATGCCGCTTGAGAGAGTGTTGGTCCCAAGGCGAGGGTAGCGGAAGCTGCCGCAAAAGAGGATTTCAAAAAAGTGCGGCGGTGTGTTGGGGAATGTAGGTATTGCTGCATGATAATCGAGCCTTACGGATTCAAACAAAAATTAAACCGTCGAGAGGAGTCGGCTATTGAATGGGCAGCAAAGCTCTAAAAAGCTGGGCTGCACCAAGGAGCATATCTTAATCGAAACATAAAGGCAAAGTCACATTCTCGATGCAATTTGTGAGGCAAAAATGGGCAAAAATGGAGGGGCCAAAAGATGCCCAAAAGTGGAGGGCAAAAAACGTAGGATTTTCCTGGGTTGCATATTGATCTTCCGGCTTGCTCTTTTAGGGGTCTCCATTTTTTGCGATGACCTTCGCAGGCGATTGCAAGTTTCACCTTTACCTGCGGAAAATCTGTTTGCCATACAACACGATGTTGCCACGCAGTTGCCACACTTTCTTTTTGGTCCTCGAGGCGTGATAATCCGCTTCTCACCCAATGCGCAATCGCTCAAGCCCTCTTTGCGGAACCTTACGCGTTATGTACCAGCAATCGTTACTTCTCGTTCAACGTTTTTTTACGTACATCGCTTTGGCAGCGTTATCCAGTTTTGCATTGCCAGCCCAGACGGAAGCACGTTCGCCGAACGTCATCATTTTCTTGTCCGACGATCAAGGTTGGGGTGATTTTAGTTTTCAAGGCAACACAAATCTAAAAACACCGCATATCGATTCGCTCGCCCAACGCGGCGCCCTATTGGAACGTTTCTATGTCTGTCCCGTTTGTGCACCCACGCGCGCAGAGTTGTTGACTGGGCGTTACCATCCGCGTTCTGGAGCGATGGGTGTTACGGAAGGTAAGGAACGTTTAGATCTAGACGAAACCCTACTGGCAGAGCGTTTTCTGGACGCCGGTTATGCGACGGCTGCTTTCGGAAAATGGCACAATGGCACCCAGTATCCCTATCATCCGAACGCGCGAGGCTTTCAAGAATTCTATGGCTTTACGGCCGGACATTGGGGCGACTACTTTTCGCCGCCGTTGGACCATAACGGTCAGAGTGTGACAGGCAATGGCTATGTGACCGACGATTTTACCAGTCATGCCCTCGATTTCATTCGCGCCCATAAGGATAACCCATTCTTCTGTTATGTCGCTTACAACACTCCTCATTCACCGATGCAAGTTCCCGATGAATATTTCAATCGGATGAAAGATCGGCCTTTGCAAATGAAGCATCAAGGTCGTCCTGCTGAGAAAGAAGATGAAGCGATGACGAGGGCCGCGTTAGCGATGGTAGAAAACATCGACGACAATGTGGGGCGAATATTGAACGTGTTGGAATCTGAGAAACTTATGGAAGATACCATCATTGTATATTTCAATGACAACGGCCCCAACAGTTTTCGTTGGAATGGTGGTATGAAGGGGCGAAAAGGAAGTGTTGATGAGGGAGGGGTACGCTCTCCATGTCTCATACAATGGCCGAAGAAAATTCCGGCAGGTCTGCGCACTCTGCAATTGTCTGGAGCGATCGATTTGACGCCCACATTGTGCTCACTGGCAGGGATCAGCGCCGACAATAGTTCTTTCGACGGCTTGGACTTAGCCCCGCAACTGTTGTCGCGGCAAGAGCCACTAATCAAGAGGCAACTTTTCACGCATTGGGCTGGTCGAATTGCTCTGCGTGAAGGTGATGTAATGCTGGATCAAGAAGGCAAGCTTTTTGATTTGGTCAAAGATCCTACTCAAAAATCGGCCTTGAACGAACAATTTCCAGAAGTAGTTAAGCGGTTGAAGGGCGATGTGGCGCGTTGGGAACGTGAAGTGGTGTCGCCTGCCAAAGTGGACTCACGCCCCTTTACGGTTGGCGATTCACGTACAGAGCGAACGGAATTGCCGGCTAGAGATGCTATAGGCAAGGGACCAAGCATCAAACGTAGTGCGGCTGCTCCGAATTGTTCTTATTTCACGTCGTGGAAATCGCTCGATGATCGAGTGCTCTGGAACATTGAGGTCCTTGAGGAAGGCCAATACGAGATCCTCATGCAATACAATGCGCCTGAATCCAGT
>JBILTA010000391.1:0-5466 GCA_044371785.1 Pirellulaceae bacterium
GCCTGTGATTCGCAATCATCTGTATGACCTCTTCGACTTATTTGATTACTCCGATGCGGCGACAGTGCAGGGAGATCGGGGTTCGACGATCGTGGCACCTCAAGCTTTGTTTATGCTCAACAGCGGCTTGGTGCATGAGGCTGCAAGGCGTTTAGCGGATCAAGTGCAGAGTGATAAGTTTGATTCTGATGAAGCTCGAATCGATTATCTGCATCTCGCTCTTTATGGTCGTCATCCAACGGATCAAGAATGTGCGGCAATGTTGACGTTTCTGAACCGTGGTGATGGGGCGAACCAAAAGGTACAGCGTTGGAACTATCTATGTCAGGCGGCATTGGCTGCAAACGATTTTCTGTTTGTGAGGTAAACGACTATGACAAACCATAGACGATTGTTCCATGATGTCATGACCTCACAAGCTTGCTGTGATCGTCGAGGGATGTTGAAACAGTCCGGGATCGGTTTCGGCTATTTGGCGGCAGCTGCGCTGCTGGGCGAACTGTCATCAAGAACGGCTAGTGCCGAGACAGCATTCGAGCGAGCGTTGGCGGCGAAACCTGCGCACTTTCCAACCAAAGCTAAGCGAGCGATCTTTCTGTTCATGAAGGGAGGGCCATCGCATGTTGATACCTTCGATTACAAGCCGCAATTGCAAAAAGATGACGGGAAAGAGCTGCCGTTTGATAAACCGCGAGTGCAGTTTGCCAAGACGGGAAAATTGTTGGGTTCGCCGTGGAAGTTTGCGCGGTATGGCCAATCAGGTAGTTACGTGAGTGAGTTGTTTCCTAATGTAGCCAAACATGTCGACGACTTGTGCTTTATTCACTCGTTGCATGGAACGAACGCGGCGCATGGTGGGGCGCTGTTGAAATTGCATACCGGAAGCGACGCTTTTGTGCGGCCAAGTTTGGGGGCGTGGTTGTCTTATGGACTTGGAACTGAGAATAGTGACTTGCCAGGCTTTGTGACGATTTGCCCAACATTGGCACATGGTGGTGTCAATAATTGGGGAAGTGCCTTTCTACCAGCGATTTATCAAGGAACGCCGTTGGGTAATGCGAGTATGCCCAGTGATCAGGCAACGGTGCGTTACATCAAGAGCGCCAGCAATGTTTCTCGTGAAGTACAACGAGAGCAGCTAGATCTGTTACGAGAGCTCCATCAACAGAACGCTCACAGCGGACAAGTCGATGAAGTACTGGAGAGTCGTATTGCGTCGATGGAGCTTGCATTTCGAATGCAATCCGAAATGCCGCTGGCAGAAGATCTCAGTCAAGAGACAGCGGCGACGCATGAGATGTATGGTTTGAATGATCCGATGACAGTGAACTTCGGGCGTCAATGTTTGTTGGCGCGTCGACTGATCGAACGAGGTGTTCGCTATGTTCAAGTGACACATAGCGACGCATTTGTTCAATGGGATCAGCATTCCGATCTAAAGAAGGGACATGAGAAGAACTCAAAGGAAGTGGATCTGCCGATTGCGGCGTTATTGCAAGATCTGAAGCAACGCGGGTTGCTTGATGAGACTTTAGTGATTTGGAGCGGTGAGTTTGGGCGTACGCCAGTCGCGGAGGGAACCAATGGACGCGATCATAACCCTGAGGGCTTCACCGCGTGGTTTGCGGGAGGTGGTGTGAAGGGCGGTTTTCACTATGGAGCGACCGACGATTATGGATATTACGCGGTCGAAAACAAAGTGCATCTACATGATTTTCACGCGACCATCTTGGCTCTCATGGGCTTGGATCATGAGAGGCTAACCTATCGGTATGCGGGGCGAGATTTTCGCTTGACCGATATTCACGGCAAGGTAGCGTGGGATGTGTTTGCTTAGTTGGCAAAGTCTTCTGCTATGTGATGATGGCTCCTGCGTAGCCGACGACGCGTGATTTATCGCCAGAGGCGTCGGCGCTCGTTGCGTATTCGATGTTTTCAATTTTAAAGGGGCGGCCGAGTTCATGCAGTGTTTGCAGGACTAAGGCTGCGGGGATTTGACCGCACATGCTGATCTGATGTTGTTGGCAAGTCAACAACAATTGTTTTGGATCGCCACTTTGGAATGCTGCAAGGGCTAGGGCATCGCGGCGGCGGGTTTCTGCATCATCTGCAAAGTGGTTCATGTCCGATGAGATGACCAATAGCGGCATTTCTTCAAGGGATTTTAGTAATTCCGCTAACTCTTTGGCGGCACGGGCGATATGTTCCCAATCAGCCGATTGCATTACGACCGCTGCAATCTTGCTTGCAGGTGCTAGATGGTGGATGAAGGGAAGTTCGATCTCGATGGAATGCTCACGGCGATGTGCGGCTGCGTCGAGTTTCATTCCATGAACTTGCTCGGCGATGCGATAGCTTAGATCGAGGTCAGCTTCGAGATTTGCTTGTTTGCCGATATGCCAATGGCGATGCGGCGAGACGGCCCAGTCGACACCATAGGGAGTGTGTTTAGGTCCGATGAGCAGGATGGTTCGAGGGAATTCTATTGTGCCCCAGACGCTGGCTGCAACGCTGCCTGAGAAACGGAGGCCTGCATGAGGAACCATGATGGCGAGCGGCTTTTGTTTGGAGCGAGTGCTGTGTCGAGAGTGTGCTTGTTGTAGGAGTTGTGAGACAGTGTTGATTCGTTCTTCGTCGGATTCTGGATAAAACGTTCCCGCAACAGCGGATGGCCGTGGGTGATCTATGATTTCGGCAGACGGTATCGCGGCGATCTGTAATGAGGGAAGTGTACTGGCAATCGACATCGAATGAATCGCGGCGAGTTGCGGATAAATGCCTAAGCCTTTGGCAGCAGCTGTTACTAAACTGTCGGGTGTATAGCCAGGTTGCCAAAGAAGGCTGTTTTTGCCGTGAGCGCTAACCAAGATGGCGCGTTGTTCTGAATTGATACCTTGTAGGTCGTGTTCCTGTAAAGTGCCATGATAGGCAGGATCTTGGAGGATGGTGACATCGACTCGAATGCGGTTTTGTTTGCCCAGAGTGTTGAAGTAATTGGCGGCTTGTTGGCACAATTCAAATAGCGTGCTTTGTAAGGGAATGCCGGGTCGGAAAGATAATTTCTGCCAATGTTGATGAGGGGCAGGGGTAGCTTCAGTCCGATCAATTGGATCGGCCGCGACGGAAAGGATGAGGCCTTCGACGGAACCGTCTGGAAGTTCAGGTTGCACATAGGTGGGAGTAGCGCCAATTTTCATGGCGACAATGTTGTTAGCTGCGAGTGTGGCGAGTCGATAAGCATCTTCGGTTCGAATGCGATTCGGGAGACTTAGGTCCCGGCCCTTGAAGAAATCGGGGTCGAGTGTCCCTTCGATCTTTTCGCCAAAGAAGATGTCGAGTCGCGTTTGTGGTAATTGCCAAGCATTAGTGGGCAGGCCTGCCTTGCGACAAACGGCTTCGAGGAATTGTTCTGCATCCCAATTCATTTCGGTGGCCACATCGGGCAGGAGTAGACCGGCGTGTTGGCCGTTGGTGATCCGCAGACCCGTTTTTCCGATTTGAACCACCGTCAATCGATCGCGGCCTTGAGCTTGTACAGGCTGCATGGGGCCGAGCAAGGTAATACCGACAGATAGATAGGGAATTTCGATCGGTGATATCGCCGGCATACGCGTGTCATTGCAAGCCGTTTGATAAGCCGCTTGTCGCAATGCATCGCCCAAACGCATCGGTTCGCCCAGAACACCGCGACAACCACGCAGATGGCCATGTCGTTTCAATGTCACGAAGACACCATGCACAATTTGCTTATCCAGAACGTCAGGAAGCATCGCACCAGTACCGACAACAGTCTTTAAGACGGTGCCGCAGACCGTTGCACTGGTTGCGCGGAGCAGCAACATTTTCTTTTGTTGTGGTTCCAGTTGCAGGGTATTCATGGTCTCTTCCTTTGGTTGTATCGGAGCTTTTTGACTTAGGGCGATTTGGTCGGGTGGTTTGGAAATGTTGTTTGGAATTACGATAGGTAGGCGTTTGCGCCCCCAGTCACCAGGGCGATCTTCGAAGACTCCAGCGATTGGAGTTTGGCAGTGGGTACAGTGATTATCGGCGATATGATATTGGCCTAATTGATGCCAATCGCGTTGGATAAGAATTTTACCACATTGCGGGCAGTAGGTGCTTTGATGATCGACATCATGGACGTTGCCAACGTAGGGATAACGAATTCCGGCAGAGCGAGCGATGTTGAAGGCGCGAATCAATGTCTCATGGGGTGTTCTGGGACGATCGAGCAAACGAAAGTCGGGATGAAAGGCGGTGAAGTGTATGGGAACATCCTCTCCTAGGTTTTTAGTGATCCAATCGCACATTCGTCGAAGTTCATCGTCAGAGTCGTTGGTGTTGGGGATAAGTAGGTTGGTGAGCTCAAACCAAACACTCGTTTCATGTTTGAGGTAGATTAACGTGTCGAGCACGGGCTGCAGGTGAGAGGATGTAACGCGAAAATAAAATTCCTCAGTGAAAGCTTTGA
Organism: Pirellulaceae bacterium; assembly: GCA_044371785.1. Taxonomy (GTDB): domain Bacteria; phylum Planctomycetota; class Planctomycetia; order Pirellulales; family Pirellulaceae; genus JAFLCP01. Next base: position 4,472 of record JBILTA010000391.1, read on the forward strand.
GATCGACGTTTGCTGCATCCATGTGAGCGAAGAACTCGGCGCGTGCTTCTGGGGAGATGTAGCCGGCAGTGACAGCGACCGTCTTGATATCGAGATCATGGCAGGCGATCGCCGTATCGATGGCGTACTCTGCCCAGATTACCGGGTCGTTGTAGGTAAAGGCGACGCTGCGACAGTCCGAGTTTTTTGCGGCGAGGGCGATCGATTCTGGGGTAGCGACATGGCTGAGGCGTTCTACTTCGCGCGATTTGGAGATGTCCCAGTTTTGACAGAACTTGCAGCCGAGGTTGCAACCTGCGGTTCCGAAGGACAGGACTGGGGTACCGGGAAGGAAATGATTAAGTGGTTTTTTCTCGATGGGGTCGATACAGAATCCGGTGCTTCGACCGTAAGTACTCAGGACCATTTGGCCATCTCGATTTTCGCGAACGAAGCAGAAGCCTTTATCGCCCGGGTTGAGGTGGCAATGGCGCGGGCAGAGTTGGCAGAGGATTTTTTGGGGAGTGTCTTCGAGTGTCGTCCACCATTGTCCAGCGACGGTTCCGTCTGTGAGTTGTGGTCGAGTCATGGGATGGGGCTTGGGTGAGATGAAAGGGTAGGGAGCGGCGTGAACATGGATTGTATCATCGTTAGGTTGGGCTGGCTGATCGGTTGCGGCTTCACGATCCGGTGAAGTCTTCACGCCGTTGGGGATTCGAAGGGACGTAGCCTCAAAGCCTCATTGAATTGCTAGCATTTGCCCCGACCAAAAAGCGTCTATAGGTGCCTGGCACCAATTGAACATCTAAAAGTGCCTGGCACCAATTGGTGCGGGAGTCCGAGCATCGGCAACCAAGGTGCCTGGCACCAGATTGGCGCCATTGAATTGCTAGCATTTGCCCTGACCAAAAAGCGTCTATAGGTGCCTGGCACCAATTGGAGGCACGTTGTTTGGGCGCACGAGGCCTAGAGTCTATTGGCGGCAACCAAGGTGCCTGGCACCAGATTGGCGCCAT
>JBILTA010000392.1:0-5455 GCA_044371785.1 Pirellulaceae bacterium
TGAATCCGATTTGATTTGCTTTGTGGGCAACCCAGAGAAATCAGAAGCGGTTTTGGTGATTGATCAGGCTGACATTGATCTTGTTAAAGTTGGAAACGATGTCGACATCAAACTGGATTCGGCGCGTCTGGATACGTTTGCAGGAAAGATCAGTTTGATTGCGGAGACCGAAATGGAAGTCGCGTCACCGAACTTGACCAGCCAGACAGGAGGACGTCTTGATTCGACGATGGATGAGTCTGGTCAGTTGCGTCCAACCAGTACGTCTTACCAAGCGATGGTGCCTCTCGAAGGGAGCTCTAAGCAATTTCGAGCGGGTTATCGTGGCCAGGCAAGAGTGTACGTAACCTGGAAATCATTAGGCTGGCGATTGTATCGATTTCTTTCTAGAACCTTCCATTTCGATCTGTAATCGATGGGGTTACTGGAAATTGCTTTTGTAAATTGTGTTGACTTTTCATTTTGGAACGAGTGCTAGGGAGCAAAAGAGATGGCAAACGAAGTTGAGAACGGAGCTGTAGCAGCTCAAGCAGAAGGTGCTCAGCGCCCTGTTGTTCAACCAGTTCAGGTTCACGTCAAGGACGAAGACGCGATTGCATGTTATGCAAATTTCTGCCGCGTAACTGGTTCACCTGAAGAATTGATCGTTGATTTCGGTTTGAATCCACAACCTGTTGGCGTGCCTAAGGATCCAATCCAAGTCAAACAACGTGTGATCATGAACTTCTTCACTGCAAAACGCCTATTGGCTGCCTTGCAAATGTCGGTTCAACGCCACGAAGCTGTTTTCGGTGTTTTGGAAACAGATATTCAAAAGCGCTTGCGAGTTCCTCAGCAAGGCCAGTAGTCCATCCCGACTACGGTCATCAAATAAACATGCCATTTCTCAAATGAACGGGCATCATCATTCTCTCGTTCCCAGGCTCTGCTTGGGAACGAGTGGTTGTTTAGAACGGCTTCGATCGGCGCATTCCATCTGGGAATTGATCTCCTGTTCTCGCGCAGCGTCTCTGCTGTGGACTCACTCGAGCGAGGCGTAAACCTTAATCTCTTCGATGGTCTTGGGCCCAATTCCTTTCACCTCATCTAGCTGTTCCCATGTTCGAATGGGACCATGAGCGGCTCGAAAATCTAAAATCGCCTGGGCCAATTTTGGACCAACGCCGGGCAAAAGACACAACTCGACCTTCCGAGCTGAATTAATGTGGATTGTTGTCGAAAATGGCTCAACGACCACTGGCTGTTGTCTTTGCAACGCATAACCATAGGCCACATAGCCGCGATACCAACCAAAGGCTGCCAAAACCAACAACAAGATCCCAATCGTGGAATATTTGTCATGGTCGATCCCACGTCCGTACGGGGCTCCAACGTAGAGCTGTGCCAATTGTTGTTGACGGCTTTTCGATACCATCGCTAGTCCGTAAGCTAATGCTATAACTTATTCAATCCGCTTCCCAGAATACCATCCGCCAAAATGCTCATTCGCGTCTAGGCCGCCAGTGCATTGCGTGCAACTTGCAGTGACATTTATAGGAAATGTAATGAAAGAATTTACTCAAATCAACGCAGCCGATAGTCGACTTCTCAACGAACTGAGGCAACTTGTTCGTCTCGCTATTTGGGAAGATCTCCAAAACAGCGTTGATTTGACCACATTTTCCTTGGTTCCAGAGGAGGCAACTGGTTCCGCTGCGATTGTGGCACGACAACCGGGAGTTGCGGCAGGCATGGACCTCCTTCCAGCCATCATCGCCGAATCGGAATGCAATATCGAGCTTGAGGTTTTCATACAAGATGGCCAACCCTTCGACAAACAACACACCTTGTGTCAACTTGCTGGAAAGGTTCGCGATCTCCTTTCATTGGAACGTATCGCTCTCAACTTTCTCGGTCGCTTGTGCGGTATCGCATCGCTCACCTCGAGGTATGTCCAACTCATAAAGGGAACCGGAGCCAACGTCTACGATACTCGTAAGACGACGCCCGGTTGGCGATACCTCGAAAAATATGCTGTTCAATGCGGCGGAGGCCGAAATCATCGCCTTGGACTCTTTGATGCCATACTTATCAAAGACAACCACCTCGCTTTCCACGTCGATGCCAATGGCAACCGCCTCTCGCCCAGTCAAGCCATCGAAAAAGCGCGCGATTTTGCAGCAACTTGGCCCGACTGTCGCAACAAATTCCCTATCATCGAAATCGAAGTCGATAACCTTGCTCAATTCCACGATGCCATCTCGCAGTCCCCAGATATCATCCTGCTCGACAACATGTCCAACGACCAATTGCGTCAAGCCGTTGCGATCCGAAACGACCTGAAATGCTCAACCCAATTGGAAGCGTCCGGAGGAGTCCGTTTCGATACAATCGCTGCAATTGCTACCACCGGCGTAGAGCGAATTAGTGTTGGCGCCTTAACCCACTCAGCGATCAATTTAGACCTCGGATTGGATTGGCTCGATTAACAGATGACGACTTTTCCTTGGCAAACCACGGTTCTTGTACTAGCTTTCAGATGATTCACCGAAATATCAGCTTGTTCAAAGTGAACGCGTTGATTTTCAGAACCCATCGTCAGATTTTAGGACCGCTATGGCATCCAACGTCGATCGTGATATTCGAGAGCATCGCACCGCATGGCCAATGCTGCTTCGCTTCCTAGATTGCGTCATCATCGTCGGAACGTATTCACTCTCTCGCTGGTTGTTAGGGCAAGAAATCAGCGATCTCACCTTGGCTGCCGGAATGCTCGGTGCTTTGCTGTTTTTGCTGTTTGCGGAAGCGACTGGAATCTACCGAGTCGAACGTGCAGTATCTCCCGACCGCGACCTTGCAGTCGTGACGCTCAACTGGGTTTGCACATTGATGGTTCTTCTCGTATTTGCGTTCTTTCTCAAGATGGGGGCGAACTTCTCGCGCGTCAGCTTTGCCGCCTGGGCTTTGCTAGGTTTGTCCTTCCTAACTTGGAACCGGATGTGCCTCCGAGTCATTCTTGAAACACTCATTCGCAGTCCGCATCGTCAACGACGTTTCGCCATCGCCGGCATGAATCCGCTGGGATTGCAGCTCGCACAAAGTATCCAAAACAATCCGCTGCAAGGTCTCAACTTTGTCGGTTTCTTTGACGACCGAGTCGAGGAACGACGCTGTGACATTCCTGAAGATATGCCGGGCTACCAAGGTAAACTCAACGAACTGATTGAGCGGGCCAAACAAGGTGAAATCGCGACCGTCTATATCACTTTACCGATGCGCGCCGAAAACCGAATCCGTTCGCTCTTGGATCAACTCAGTGATTCTACGATTTCCGTTTACATCGTCCCCGACTTCTTCGTATTCGAATTGCTCCATTCTCGATGGACGAACCATGGAGGCATTCCGGCGGTTAGTGTATTCGAGACACCACTATACGGCGTAGACGGTTGGGCCAAACGGGTGCTCGATATGGCCGCAGCAACCGCTGCACTCATTGCCGCAAGTCCCATCATGTTAGCTGTTGCGATGATAATAAAAATCACATCCCCCGGCCCTGTTTTCTTCCGTCAAAAGCGTTATGGTTTGGATGGCAGAGAGATTTGGGTTTGGAAATTCCGCTCGATGCGAGTTTGCGATAATGGCCCGGTCGTCAAGCAGGCTACCAAAGGCGATCCGCGGATCACTCCGTTTGGTGCCTTCCTGCGTAAGAGCTCACTGGACGAACTGCCACAACTCTTCAATGTGCTTCAGGGCAACATGTCCATGGTCGGACCACGACCGCATGCCAGTGCTCACAACGAGCAATACCGCCGCTTGATCCGTGGCTACATGCTTCGCCACAAAGTCAAACCCGGCATCACGGGCCTCGCTCAGGTTGAAGGCTTCCGTGGCGAAACCGACACCCTCGACAAAATGGAAAAGCGAGTGGAGCTCGACCATCGCTACATCCGCGAATGGTCTATTTGGCTGGACGTTAAGATTCTGCTAAAAACATTCTTAGTGGTTTGGAAGCAACCCACTGCGTATTAAGCACAGCAGCACCGAACCACTGCCTCGACGGACCGACCCATGCATCCAGCCCAACTCGATTGCAACGAACTCTGGAAGCAATGTCGTATCGAAACGACTCGTCGAGGTGGCCCCGGCGGCCAACATCGCAACAAAGTCGAAACGGCCGTGATCGTCACCCATATACCGTCTGGTATATCTGCCGAGGCCAACGAACGCCGCAGTCAATCGGAAAATCGCGAGGTTGCCTTTCAACGACTGCGGGTCCGGCTGGCCTGCGAAGTTCACGACGAGAACCTAGCCGCTTCGTCCCCAACCACCCTTTGGCTCTCTCGAGTTAAACATACGCGGATCATCGTTTCACCCAATCATAACGATTTTGCAGCGCTCATTGCGGAATGCTTCGCCGTTTTGATGTCCGTTCAATTCGATATGAAACAAGCGGCAACTCGCTTAGAGACCAGCTCGTCCCAATTAGTCAAACTTTTCGGATTGAATCAGGCGACATGGAATAGCCTGAATCGCTTGCGTTCCCAGTATGGCTTACCAGTTTTGAGATCCACTTAGGCAAGCTGTAGCAGAGGAAGAAAAATTCATACCCTTTCACAAAATTGCTGACGAAATCCTCAAGGATAATAGGAGGCGTTGCCCGCTCAGTGGTCGGCAGCGCAAACGTCGCTGGCGATTAGGGAGGAGTATTATGCGTAGCATCAAGCTTGCTTTGAAATGCGTGTTCGCACTTGCGGTTATGGGTTCAACCTTTGGTATCAATGCCCAAGCACAAGATTGTGCCAATGGTGATTGTGGCCATGTACACGGCGGGCCAGTTCAATACGGCCACATGGGCCACGGTATCGCGTGGGGTAACATCCCTCACGGTCCATTGCCAGGCCAACGAGTCAACTCGCTTAGCATGGTCAACGGCTCCGGCGACCTATTCCACAACTACTACACGCAAGGTTACTCGAACCAAGCGTCCGCTGAAATGTTCGTGGCACCTCGACCTGTGCCAGCTTGGGTAGGACACACTTACTACACCTACCAACCCTTCTATCCTCATCAATACATGTACTGGCACAAAGATACTTACCACAGCTACTACGATAACAGCCGTGGCCTAAACCGCACCAGCGCTCACTACTATGCTCCGCCAGTGCGTACCGCGACTCATTCGATCTTCAATAAAATCAAGATTGCTCGATAGGCTCGAGCGGAAATTTGAGGACTCTGTTCATGTTACGAACTGCACTCTTAATGCTGACCGTCGCAGGAATCTTGGTGCTCGGCGAGCGATCGTCGAATGCCCAGACCTACGGCTCAACTGGAGAGCAAATGGTACAGTGGGCGTATCCATACACCATCACTGACTACCACGCTCAGAACTTCGCATCCAGCCGCCCATGGCATGGCCAACACTACTATTTGCAGTATGGCCAACCTACGGCACTGGTAGTTCCTCCAACGGCTT
>JBILTA010000037.1:0-16729 GCA_044371785.1 Pirellulaceae bacterium
ACCGAGAAGTAAGCAGCGATTAATTTCAGTTCGAAGGCTTACATTCCTCGCGAGTGTAAGCCTGAGATATCCGGTTGCAAGAGCGACCGTCAAGTTTATGGGCGACCGCTCGCACCTTCAGGTTTGCGAAGGATGAACATCACCGTTGAAACCGGATTCATCGAAACCGGATCCTCGAGTGTCGACTTTTGTTTGTTCTGACGATTTGCTAAAGGCACTGCAGCGCCACGTGGTTTAGCTCCAGCAAACTCATTGGCTTTTGCTTGGTCCTGCAAGCCATTTTGAACGGCTGTTGCGATACCAAACACTTCTTCTCCGTCATCTTCGAATGGTACAGATGCTTCCAAGCGAGTGACAACATCTTGGCAGGGACCGTCCATGCTGAGATCAAAGTACAGGCTGGGATACTCATCAATGCGTTCGAATATGTCTTTGATGGCATTGTCGATTCGAGCTGCACGAGCTTGAATGAACACCAACTCTACGTCGCCACTATTCTTGTTCAAGATTGGGTCTGCTGGGTTGGAGTCTGTTCCAGATTTCGATACGAGATTGCTATTTTCTAAAGCTTGGTTCAACGATTCATCAGCCACGATCGGCTGCTCGTAGCGAATGCCGTATTCGTTTAGAATTCGTGAGAAAGATCGATTCTCCCAAGCTTCTTTGGTCAAAGTCACATCGACAACCATCAACACGCTGAGTGTCTCAATGCTGCCCCCGGCGCTTGCCAAGTTGTTAAGCATTGCTTGGTTATCAGGCGTTGGACTTGGGACACCTACTACATCGGGCTTGTTTGGAACGTCTGGGGTTGGTGCATCGCTCGTCGCCACATTGGACATGTCAGGCTTGGATTCAGTAGTTGTCGCATCGGTTGCGTCAGAGTTGGAGACACTGATGTTCGATTCTAATGCCGGCTTAATCGCCGCATTACCAGCATCCGCTATTTGAGTTTCCTGAGGCAGTGTTGGTTCTGTTGGCTGCCGTGATATGTTCGTCTCTGGCTTGGTTTCTGAATCTGCGTTCGTAGGCCTGTCATCTTGTACCAATTGATCGGCTTGGTTCGTTGATGCACTTTCCTGAGCTTGCCACCAAATCGTACCGGCGATCAAAACCGCTGCCGCTGCAGCCGCATAAGCCCAGGTCCAACGCATCGACCTTTCAGGAGCTGAAGTGGGTATCGATGTGGCAGCTGAACTCGCCAAAGCAATTGAGGGAACTTCTTCGACGGATTCGCTCTCTTCCCGATGACTCTCAGCCAATCGAATAGGATGATTGGCTGGTAAGCCAAGACGGTTTGCTTCTTCTTTCGCAGCAGCCAAAACCCGGGCCGCAAAGTTATCGGGCAAACGATAGGTTTGGGAAAGAAGTGCCTTCCGAGCTTCACGCATGATACGAAGCCGCCGAGCCGCTTCAGGATCGCTTCGGAGCTGAGACTCCAATTCTAGCGTTTCCTGCTGGCTTAGCTCCCCATCCAGGTAGCAGCTAATCAGCTCGTCTAGTTGCTCGTTGGTCACGACAACACCCTTTTGGCCGCAATCATGCGGCTCTGCCCAAAATACGAAAAATGCCCTGCTTGGCCAACTGTCATCAATATCCTATCCGACCAGCGGGCAGGAGTCTCGTCTTGGTCCCAATTATCGGGTGGACAGTTGGTTTGCTGCCATTCAGATGCATGACAACCTGGGAAAGTTCCGTGAGAATCCGATCCGGATTTCGAATTGGGACCGATTTTGAAGAAATCGTGAGGGGAATCTTGGGTACGCATCCCCCGGAAGGGGTTTTGGATTAGTTATTTTGGCGGTCGTCTATGGCCAAAGGTGGTGTTTTTGGCTGCCGACTGGATTCCAGATAAGCTTCCAAAATGATGTGGGCCGCCAATTGGTCTAGTCGTTCTTTGCGTTTCTTTTGGGTTAGTTCCATCTGGTCCAGTAAGGCGGAGGCTTGAGCAGAGCTAAAGCGTTCATCGAAGAGTGTTACTGGAAGCTGAAAAGTGACCTTAAGCCACGCGGCAAATTCTCGTGCAGCGGCGGAGATTCGGCTTTCTTTTCCGTCGTTGTGCAGAGGCAGGCCGACGACAAAACCAACTAGCCGCTCTTTGTGGATCAGTTCGCGGAAATACTTTTCCTCTTTGCCCGGCTGACGGTTCCATGTCTCGTAGGGACTGGTCCAAGTTTGGCTTGGATCACAAACAGCTATTCCGACTCGAACAGTTCCTAGATCGATCGCTGCGAGCCGTCCCTCGCTCGGCAACTCGTCCGATTCGAACACTGCGTCGGTTGAGCTAGTGTTGTTTTGAGTCGATGAGTTTGGGCGAGGATTTTTAGACGTCATCACGATTAGAGATACGAGATCATTCCGGCTGCTTCAAGTCGCTTAACCACTTCGCGCACCCGTTCTTCTTGATTCTTAGGAGCAACGAGTGTCGCATCTGGAGTATGGACCACGATCGTTTCATTCATTCCTATGGTCACGATCAGATGATCCCCTTCGCTGCGGATGATCATATCTTTCGAGTCGATGTTGAGGAACTTGCCTTGAGCCGTATTGCCCTCGTTATCGCTTTGTCCCAAGCGTGCCAATGATTGCCAACTTCCTACGTCATCCCAAGCAAAAGGAGCCTGCATGACGAGCACATCGCTGTAACGTTCCATGACAGCGTAGTCGATCGACTTGCCTTGGATCTTCTGGAATTCCTCAGCGAAGACATGAGGAAACTGTGTCGTTCCGATCGACTCACCAATTTTTGCGATGTGCGAATACATCTCGGGTTCGAACGACTTCAGCGCATCCAAAATCGTTTGAGCCTTCCATACGAAGATACCGCTGTTCCAATAGAATTCGCCCGAAGCGACATATTCTTGGGCGGTTGCGAGATTCGGTTTTTCACGGAAGCGACTTACTTCGTAAACGCCTTGTGTGACTTCGTTACCGCGTTGGATGTAGCCGAAGGATTCGGCTGGGTAGCTAGGACGAATTCCAAAGGTGATAATTCGCGAAGGTTTTTCTTCAATCAGTTTTTGAGAAGCACGCAGGGCGTTTTGAAAATCGAATTTCGTTTCGATCACATGATCGGATGGCATAACGACCATGATGCCTTCGGGATCTGCAGCCGTCACCAACGAGGCCGCAATACCAATGCAAGGGGCTGTGTCGCGTTTGCAGGGTTCCCCCACAATGTGCTCGGCAGGTATGTCGGGGAGTTGCAAGCGGATTTCGTCAACCAACTGGTGGTTGGTCAAGACGAGAACATGCTCGCTGGAAATAAGGCCACCCAGTCGATCGAACGTGGTTTGCAACATCGTTCGGTTGCCGACCATCGCCAGCAATTGCTTTGGTTTCAATTGACGACTTGCAGGCCAAAAGCGTGTACCAGAACCACCCGCCATGATTACTGCGTGCAGCATCCCCAAGAAACCCTCACGAGAGTTAACCAGCAAACTATTCACAACAAACTCAAAGTCTGTTGTTCCGCCTGTGACATTTTGAGCTCAACAAAGTGGGAGTTCAAAATGCCGATGAGTTCAATGTGACATCCTACATTAATCTACTCTATGGAATCATGGATTCCTCTATCTAGGTCGGCATAATTCGGTGCAAATCCTCGACGCATCACCGAGTAAATCGATAGTATCAAGCGAAATACGTATCGCTGGAAATAAGGAGCGGCTTTTCGACACGTCGCTGTACTTCTGTTGCATCGAGTGCCCATGCGGGATGGATTTCTACCTTTACGCCGGGCGCAATGGTGCATCCTGCAGACTTTAGCCATTCACTGTGTAATGTAATCAGCGCCGCTTGTGTTGCTGCAGGTGTGTCGGTGGGGGCGCCATTGGCATTTTTTACAGGAGCAAAGACTTCGCGTGCGTCTCCCTCAACCGCAATGGACTGTTCTGCTAAGGGAAGCAAGTCAAAAATGAACCGTTCGAACTTGATGGCATTTGGCGTAACGGGTTGGATCGATCGGCCATCCGCAGCAACATGCGGCACCGGTTTTTTAGCTCGGTGAAAGGGTAGAGCCTCGGCATGCTCACTGACTCGTCGCAGAAAGGCGACATCGAAGACATGGACAGCGATGTTGCCAGCCCATAACTTCAACGTTCCATCTGGGTTGGTTTGTTCCGCAAATTGTGAGGGCAAATCGCTGTATTCAATGATCTGAACTTTGCCATCGATGGAAACGACATTGCCCACTTTTTCAAGGGCAAATCGCTTTTGGACCACTTGGGTCGTCATCTCACTACGAGCCAAAATGTGATATCCCATCAGCTCTGGATCCGCTGCTGGAACTAATGGATTATCAACCTGAGCATAAAAAAAGTAGTCGATCCCTTGGTGGGCAGCCTGTTTAAGTAAGCTGTGTCGGTTGAGGGCTGCCAATAGGCCGCCATGACCATCGGGACTCAGGGCTATTTCTGACTTACCCGCCAACAAGATTTTACCGTTCGTCGCGTCGACAGCAGGCATCGAGCCTTGGCAAAAGATGGTCAATTCCTCAGGGCTTAAACCGAGGTTGTTTTGCCGCAAAAAGAAATCTCGCGTTTCTTGGTCCGTGGCAGGGCTGGTCATGATCAGCATTGGGATTTTCACCCCATATTTTTTCCCCACTGCTCGCAAGCGATCGACATGCATCTCAAATAATGTGCGTTCGCTCAAAGGGGCAATTGGAAAGAGGCCTTTGGGATGATCGAAGCCCAAACGTGTCCCCTGCCCTCCAGCGGCCAATATCATCGCTACGCGACCATTGCGCAAGGCTTCTTCACCCGCCTGACGTGCAGCGACCGGCGTGATTCGAGCTTGTGGATCATTCCAGCGAATCGCTGGTGGAGCCTGTGCTTTCGCAGCCAACTGGGCCCAATCGGGAGCATAATCAGAACCCGTCGTAAGGCGATGCATCAGTGCAAAATCAATATGCTGAAGCTGCTCCAGCAGTTGATGCTTTTCAGATGTGCTTAAAGAGTCCCAAAAAGTCAGTAGATGGAGTTGGTTGTACCGTCCTAATTCGTTGCGCAGTGCATCGGGTAATGTAGGCTCGGACATAACAAAACAGCTTTCCAGCAATACGGGGCGAAGTGAAGACCAAACAACCCGCTCCGTACTATCGCATCGAATGTTACGGTTATAGCGGCTGCATCAAAGCGAGCAGTTTTCAACGCCAAAGCTTACCACGCAATTTTGGGGAAACTGGAAGGAGCTGGAGAAGCTTTTTCGAATTCGCCGATTCGGGCGGCAAGATGTAACGATGGGGCAGAGAATTACATTTTCTCCAGCATCGCTTCCCATAGCAGCGTCACATCACCGATAGATTCTTGGGCTGCTTCCCTATTGAATTTGATTTCGATTTTGGCACCGAGTGGTTGGCACTGGAGAATTCGTACCGAATCCACGCGATCATCTTCGCAATCAGCCAAAAGTTCGGGAGATGTTAAAAAAGGAGGCATGAAGGCCAAGGTAACAATCGTCGTGCTGCTTTCTTGAGGGATCGAGATCAAGCTTTCACCTGATATCGTTCCGAAGCCGGCAGGATCACGAAAATCGCGGATCGTCTGACGAGGAGATGTAGGCTCGTCGTTATCCATGGATGATTCCGTACTGGTTTGCTCAATTTGTTCTCTTAGGGATAGCAGCGTTTGGTAATCGTCATCATGGACAATGTCGCCGTCGTTGGCGTGAACGGTTGCGGTGGCGGGGCTGGTCGCAGGGGTAAAGTGCGGTTCTGCCGTTGAAGTTGCCGAGTGTACGGTAGCTGGCGTCGGAGAGCTCGCAATAGTCCTGGAGTGGTTGCTGAAATAGACCGCGAATATGCTGAGTTCGAGCACAATCAGTAACACTGCGATCAGGCAAGCAAGAAGGATGGGACGCATGGTTGCTACGATGATTAGCATCAGGCAAATCGAAGCTAAGCTCTGTGCCAGCCATGTTAGCTGTGTTATCGGGGACAGGCCATCGAAAATCTGAAATGGGAGGGGCGAGCGATTCGACTCTGTGAGCATGTCGCTTGAATCGTTGCTCGAGGGCGTGAGCGCGTCGGTCAGTGAGTTGCGCCGCCAAATGTACATGCCCCACAATGCAGGCAAGGCTAGAAGAAATGTGATCGGAGGCGAAACGGCCTCGGCTGATGAAAGTTCCGCATTGAGGCTCGATACGATCAAAACGATGGCGCAGGTAAGTACCCACAGCAAACTGATCGTAAGATTCACGGTTTTTTGTTCAAGCGAATGAGCCATGTTGGGGTGTGGAGAGTTTCTAGGTATGTCGTATGGCACCAAAAAGTTGGCGTACGAGAAGCGCGCAAAAAAAAACACCTCGAAGTTGCTTCGAGGTGTTTCCAGTATGGCGAATTTTGGTCCGCAAAGAAAGTATTGGCTTCCGCAGCTTGCGGAAGTTGTCCAAATTAAAGGCCTGCGGCCTTCTTGATTTCTGCAGCTTTGTTGGTCGATTCCCAAGTGAAATCCGCATCGTTTCGACCGAAATGGCCACCTGCGGCGGTCTTGCGGTAGATAGGGCGGCGAAGGTTAAGGTATTCAATAATGCCGCGAGGCGTTAGCTTGAACACGCTGCGAACGATATCGCGAATTTTTTCGTCGGCGATCTTGCCAGTGCCTTGAGTATCTACGTGAACGCTAACGGGTTCGCTAACACCGATGGCATATGCAAGCTGAACTTCGCAGCGATCTGCGAGGCCGGCTGCAACGATATTCTTGGCAACGTGACGAGCCATATAAGCAGCGCTGCGATCAACCTTTGTTGGATCCTTGCCGCTGAATGCACCGCCGCCATGACGCCCCCAACCACCATAAGTGTCAACGATGATCTTGCGTCCCGTTAGACCGCAGTCACCGTGCGGGCCACCGATCACAAATCGACCTGTTGGGTTGATGTGATAGGTGATGTTGCCTTTGATTAATTCAGGTGGAAGCGATGGAAGAATGACTTTGTTGATAACAAAGTCACGAATTTCTTCCTGGGTTACATCTTCGTTGTGTTGTGTGGATACAACCACGGTGTCGATTCGAACTGGTTTGTTGTCGACATACTCCACCGTAACTTGGCTCTTGCTGTCTGGGCGAAGCCAGTTGACTTCTTTATTCTGACGAGCTTCGGTCAAGCGGTTGGTGATACGGTGCGATAACGCGATTGGCAACGGCATCAATTCTGGAGTTTCGTTGCATGCGTAGCCGAACATCAAGCCTTGGTCACCGGCGCCGATGTCCTTGCCCGCTTTGTCGTCGTTGTTCACGCCAACGGCGATGTCTGGACTTTGTTTATCGATGGCCACCATCACGGCACAAGTGTCGCCGCAGATACCCCAGCGGTCATCGGTGTAACCCACTTCGTTGATGACCTGTCGTACAACGGTCTGATAATCAACGATTGCATTGGTGGTGATTTCGCCGGCGACAATGGCAATACCAGTTGTCACCATCGTTTCGCAAGCCACTCGACTCATTGGGTCTTGAGCGAAGATGGCATCCAGAACGCCGTCGGAAATTTGGTCAGCCAGCTTGTCAGGATGCCCCATGCTGACCGATTCACTCGTAAATAAGAAACTGCCGGAAGCCACCGAATCACCTCAGAAAGGGATAGAGAAAACGGATTGAACAAACATCTACACTTGGAGATGGTGTCGTAACGGAAAACCGCGATTGTAGCCAAAAATCGCAGTTTGCGGAATTGGTTCCGCCAAAAAAATTCATCCGTTCATCCGGATGAACGTGTGAAAGGGAGCTGGGTGTTTGGTATATTTGATGGGTCCACCCTGCATGGGTGTGTAGCATCGCATAGTCCCGCAGGCGATTCAAATCAAAGGTTACCGATGGCCATCGAGCAGTTGATTCAATGTCCGGACACGAAGACCGTTATGCGTCGAGCCACGGAGAATGAATTGGCAAATCTGCGGCAGTGTCAGGAAGCGGGGGGATTGTTTAATCGTTTGGGGCGAAAGGTGACAGTGTCGATCGAGGAGGGATTTGTGTCGGAAGCCACCGGAAGCTTCTACTGCATGGTTCAAGGTGTTGTCTGGCTTGTTGCCGAAGAAGCTATTCCTCTTCAGTCAAATTAGAGCAATGCGGCGATAGTCAGTTGGCTCGCGGCATACGTCGACCGATTGTCACAGAAGGCACGAAAAAAGGCTCGCCGAAGCGAGCCTTTTCTTAGATTTGTATTGGTTCGAGTCGCACTGCGTTCCTGTTTGAAGACGCAATCTACCGGACCACCACGGGCTATAGCGATTAACGCTTGGAGAACTGAGTACCGCGACGTGCACCGCGGAGACCGTACTTCTTGCGTTCCTTCATACGTGAATCGCGAGTAAGGAAGCTACCATCTCGCAACGCTGGGAAGGATTCGCTGTCAAAGCTGCACAAAGCACGCGCGAGACCCATACGGATCGCACCAGCTTGTCCGTTTTGACCACCGCCATTAACGCGAATGTCAACATCGACCGAGTCGAGTTTGCCGCAAGCTTCGAGAGTCTGCGTTACTTGGCGCCGTTGCATTTCGTCTGGGAAGTAAACATCCAGAGGTTTGCTATTCACGGTAATTTTGCCGGAGCCTGCTTTGACTCGAACTCGGGCCACTGCGGTCTTGCGTCGGCCAGTTCCCAAAGCCTCGCCACTAACTTTATCAACCTTTGCGAGAACCATATTATTCGCCGTCTCTCAATTCTTGTTCTGTTGACGATCTTGTTTTGTGGAATTTACTGCGTGTTCCGTGGACTGTTGATGGCTCAAACCCAGTTGAACTTATAGATCAATCGGGGTTGGCTGTTGTGCTTGGTGAGGATGCTCTGTACCAGCATACAATTTCAGCTTGTCGAGCATGTCTTTTCCGAGTTTGCTCTTGGGAAGCATACGCTTTACAGCAAAGTAAAGAACGTCGGTTGGTTTGCGTTCAAGGCGATCGCCGTAGCTTTCGAGGCGTTGGCGGGTGTAGCCTGTAAACCAAGTGAGATGTCGTTTCTCGAATTTGCGACCGGTCATCACGACCTTGTCGGCATTTATAACGACCACGAACTCGCCGGTGTCGACGTGTGGGGTGTACTCGGCTCGATGTTTGCCCATCAAAATGGTGGCGATTTCAGTTGCCAAGCGACCGAGAACCTTGTTGTTCGCGTCCACAATGTACCATTTTTGCTCAACCTGACCTGGCTTGGCCATGGTGGTTGTTTTATGACCGACGATCACAGCTAATACTCCTAAACCCAATCACGCCGCGAGACGTCGCAGCGAATTTCTTCGGAAAACGCAAGAGTTTAATGATCGGCAGCCAACCCCGCAAGACTTAATTGACCGGAGACGGGCCCAACTCAATTAACTATCTTGTGAAACTGCCAGATATGTGCGCAGGCTCATCAAGTTGGCAGTCCAGAAGATTGCTAGCTATGGCCTGAAAGAGTGGTTTTTTTGAGTGGAGAGGTTGTTTTTTCGCGATATTTGATTTTTTCGGAAAAATTTGCAAGGATAATGAATATAGGAATGGAGTTTGCGGCCTCACCCAAGATACAAGTGGTAGGCTGCCATAAAGGGGATTTTTCTAAACTGGTTTTCCAAAAACTGGTTTTTTGGGAGTCGGGGTGTGGTGCGATGGGCGTCGAGCCGCAATTATTGATTACAGACGACGACGAAGCATTTCGCGAGACGCTGGGAGAAGCGTTGCAGCGAAAGGGGTTTTCGGTGACTTTGGCTGCCGACGGGGCTCAGGCCGTTGAATTGGTGCGTGCACAAACGTTCCATTTGATGGTTCTAGATATGCATATGCCTCGGCTCAATGGGCTCGATACGATCTTGCTAGTTCGCCAATGGTTCGATTCATTGCCCTGTATTTTGATGTCCGCCAAATTGGACGATCAAATCGTAACGACCGCCCGCTCTATCCCAACCGTTGAGGTAATGGCCAAGCCGTTTCCTCTAAAGCTTTTTACCGATACGATCCGCGATTCGTTGCGTCGTGCCTACCAGTGGCCGATGCTTTAACCAAGCCGCTCGTTTCCCAAGTACAGATTTCCGGCCGTTTGCGCATCTCAAAAAACTGAGTCAATTGGCGCCGAGCTATTCAAAAAGGAAGCCCGTGTTACCCAGCAAAGGTAACACAGGCTTTTTTCATCGGTTCAGTCGAGTCCTGTATTGTTGTTAGTGCTTACAAGCGGCTCCGTTCTACTCATTGAAAAGCGCGCTTGGGGGGACACCCGGCACTAATTGGAACGTCGGAACTAGCTCTCTCGAATCGAAGGAGAGCAAGCGTGCCTCTCCAACAAAATAAGAATGATGGTCGGCCACTGAAATATTGTAGGTTGTCGCTTCCTCAGCATCTTCCAGTTTTGCAATTTCGATCGAACCGGAGTCTGTTCGGATATGCATACCAGCCAGCAGGTCTTTCGTTTTGGTCCAGCCCTTTCCAATTACCCACCAGTGATGGCCTAGGGTGCCCTGAATTTTTTCTTCATTGACTAGCACGATCGTGCAGGTGATCGATGGGGGGCGTTGCGATGTGCGAATGACTGGCTTCAAGGAGATTTCCCCCGTTTCGATATTTTGCGAAACGACATTGTCGCCAATTTGAATGGTCTCGACGGGACGTAACCCCAAGTCCGTTTGGATTTTTGATCCGGCAGTCAAGCAGTCAATTCGGTAGTTGGGGTTTACACGCGCCAGGTTGGGGCGAATTAAATTCGTTCGATCTGTACGGGGCGTGGTGGGGGCAGGTTGAGGATCTGCATCTTCCTCGGTAGACCCAGATACGCGGAACATGCGAACTCTTTGCGGTTCAACAGAATAGACTAGCGATTGAAAGTTTCGATCGTAGTTTCTGAGGATCTCTTTGTTTCCAATGGTCAGGACTTCTTGTTCAAGATCCCACCAGTTCCACCATTCGGTTGGGGTGTCATCAAGTTTCTGACCGGTCGTGCTGCGAAGGACGGTGCATACACTGCGTTGAAGTTGGCGGGTAACTTCATTCTCTCGTGCCAGTCGTGCTTGTTGAGCGTCAGCATCGCGTTGGGCTTCATCTCGAGTCACTGCTGCAGCAACCTGGTTTTCGCTTGCGGCGGTAACGGAGTTACCGTCAGAAAAGATTTGACCTCCTGCGCCACGGCTGGCAAAAGGGAGGTTCATCCCAAAGGGTACAGTATTTGAATTGTTGATTTTCAGAACTTTATCCAATTGGGCTGTTTGAACATGCGACTTCAGTTCACGAACTTCTAGTAGTTGTAGGACCAAGTCTCCGTTGGGCTGAATCACCAGGTTACGACGAAGGTCTTTTTCCGTCGACATTAAGTCTAGCAATGCGGGAACGTACATCTCTTTTGGATATTTGCTGAGAGCGGTGGCAGACTCTTGTCCCAATTCAGTTGTGGGGGAGTTTACCGCAATCGCAGCCAACGCCATGCAAGCGTCCCTTGTTTGAAATCTTTGGATGGCATTGAGTAGGTGTAGTGCCGTTTGATTTTGTGAGCGTTCAGCAGCAAATTGCAGGGCCTTTACTGCGTTGGGGTCTTTGATCGCTTTTAGTTGTTGAATCGCCTTAAGGCGTTTTTGAGTATCGTTATTTTCGATGCCAGCAACGATGTCACGAATCTTAGGTAGCCAAGATTTGATGGCTTTGGCTTGCTGTTTTGCATTGGTTTGAGTGCTGGCGATTTCTTCGGGGCTGAACCAGCGGCCTTCAATTTGCGTAAACTTTAATGCCCGCCGCGCCTCCAGGTCATTAGGATCGGATTCGAGGACGCCGTACCAGTGGGCTTTTTCTTGGTCGGACAATGGGTTGGCTAGGCACCATTTTGCCATTCGTCGATGGCCCTCTTTGTCCAAGGGAGCATCGCCTCGTTCTTCGAGGTAGCGCTGCATCAATTTCGGCAATCGACTCTTGTCGAGTTCCGATAGCTTTTGCCATTGGCCATTGATTTCCAGTTCACCCGCTTGCCAGTGAAGGGCTCTATCTTCCCCAGCATTGGCTTCCCCAGCATTGGCTTTCCCATTATTGGACGAGGAGTCTTGTGGGGGCGATGGGAGAACAAGGGAGCGGTCAACAGCTTGACCCTCTGCTTCCGACTTCAGCAGGCTATTCAGGGTTGTAGAACGGGAGGAGGATTTGTCTTCGGTAGTTTCTGCACCTAAGCCAATTCCGGAACATTGCGTTAGCAAAGCAAATACTAACGAACGACGTAATAACGCCTTCATAGCTATTCTCCGCAGAAAACAAAACTCGACGAGATCAGAAAAGATTGATAAGAGCGTTCAAGGAGAGTCGATGGTGTCGTCGCTTGCTAAACCAATCGAAATATATCAAATTCCCAATCGTTTTAGAATCAGAAAACAACGAAAAGCATAAGTTCTAAGCCACTGATGAGGGGTTACAATTCGAATAGACTTGGTCGCCGTTTCGTCTTGCAATTGATTGATTACGGCGATTTTGATCGCTAGATTGAGAGAACGCTATTGGGCCCACATGGCTTGTTAGGCACGGATGGCTTGTTAGGCACGGATGGCTTGTTAGGCAAGGGCGTTCTCATTCTGGTTCGTCTTACTTTTCTTTGAGGTTCATATGCGAACCCATTATGCAATCAATGGTTCTGTTGGTTTGCAGAGCATCTTTTTGGTAGTGATACTCGCTTGCAGTGCGCTGCCATTAGTGTTTTTATCAAAGGTCAATGGTCAAGAATCGCCCGTTTTGTTGGAGGATGAAGACTTACCGGCATTCGTTCAGGCCTTGCGGCAAATTGATCGTGACTACGTTGATTTTCTAAACAAACGGTCGAGGATTCAGGAAAGCTATGCTCAGGCTCTGAAAATACTGCGAGATACGGAGCAGGATTTGCAGCGGATAGAAAATGAATCCATCCGGCAACAAATGGCTGCATTTCAAGCAAGGCTTCGCTCATTGCAAATGGATGCGATGCTGGCTGAATCTCGACGAAGGGCTGATGGTCGTGACAATGCCGAGAATCGCCGACCCAATAGTCCGCTTGCGAATCAGCGTCCCGAATTAAAATCGTGGACGCAAGATGCGTTGGCTCAGGAAAAGACGGCTGCCGAATTGCAGTTCTCATTGCGGGGAGCAGAACTCCAGCAGTTGGATGCTACGGGACAGGCGGTAGTGCGTAGGAGATTGGAGAACCTGCAGCGGGCGAGTGCGTTAGAGCAGGAGCACATCCAGTGGATGATTGATTGGCCCAAGTTCATGGACCGTTATTGGGGTTATTCTGATTTTGAAAGAACTTGGAATCTCGATCAGATTCAAGAAGCGATTAAAGTGCTCAACTTGGCACATCAGGAAAATCTGGCTGCCATGCTCGTCTGTGCTCGATTGAAGTGTCGGGTCGGACTTACTGACGAAGCTTTGGCCTTAGTGGAGCGAGTTCTGGATGCGGAGACACCACTGAATGCCGTAGCGACAGCGATCAAGGCAGAGGTGCTGACTGCAAGCGGCAAAGAGGGAGCTGGCAAAGCAGCGCTGCAAGCTGCGTTAAAACTGGATAATGAAAATGCTTATGTGCGTTGGATCCGAGCCGAGTTGCTGGCCGATCAGAAGCAGTACAGTATCGTGGAGCCAATCTGGAAGAGTTTCTTGAACGTGCGTGATTTCGAACTTCCTGCGCGAAGTCGCTTGGCGATGTTGTATTTCAATCGAGCTGCCAGCAGTAAAAGCAAGAAAAGCGAAAGCGATCTTTCGAGAGCAGTGAAAGAAGCTGAGTTGGCTTTAGAGTTACAAGTTAAGCCTTCATGGCAGCCATATTTGATCTATGGTATTGCGCTTTATGGAATCGGCAAGAACGAGGAGGCGCTAGGGCAAGTCGCTAAGGCAAGTGATAGGGCAAGCGGTGAGGCGTTAGCGTTGTGTCGAGAATGGGAGCAGCGCATAAAGGATGGTGAGGTAGCTGCTTGGGTTTACTTTCGCACGTTCGAAAAGGAGTGAACGATGAGTCACAACTTCGAAGGAATCGAGGCAAAAACGTGCAACAATGCAGATTCTATTTCCCGAAGGGATTGCCCTTTTGGAAAGAGATTCGTTTACTCATGTCAAAGCGAGCAGTCGAAGTGTTTTGCTCGCAGTTGTTGAGCTTCCATCAAGGCGTGAACTACAGCTTAGGCTTGGCGTTGTCTTCCATCTCGCGGATGTAGCTGCGGAGCCGTTCGAGTTCATCGCCAGTGTCTTTGAGGCGAAGCATATTTTCAACACGTTTTGTCAGCTCGACCCGATTGACGGGTTTAGACAAAAAGTCATCTGTCCCAGCCGCGACCGCTCGTTCGATGTCGCCCAGTTCATTGAGCGCAGTGACCATTAAGATCATGATCTTCTTTTTCTGCGGATCGCTTTTCAGCTCACGACATACCTCAAAGCCGCTGCGTTTGGGCATCATGACATCAAGCAATATCAAATCAGGCTTGAAACTGTCTACTTTGTTTAATGTATCCTGGCCGTCAACAGCGCACTCAGTCACGCATTCAAAATTAGCGAGGTAAGCTTCCAATAACTCGCGATTTGCTGCATTATCATCGGCAATCAAAATTCGATACACGTTCCAACCTCTTTATGTCAATCTTGGGTGGCTGAAAAGCAACCGCACCAATGGTTTGGTCTAAGTCACTAACTAAGTGCAGCTCAAAGCGGCAGCAGGAACAGGGAAGTGACTGCACAAGCTGCGCACATCTTCGCGAATTTTATGATGCAATGCGGTGTTGTCTGTGTTCTTTAAGGCTTCAACAATCCAACCGCCGATGGTTTCCATTTCTTGAATGCCCATGCCGCGTGTGGTCAGAGCCGCCGTGCCGATACGGATACCGCTGGGGTCCATCGGCTTGCGCGTATCAAACGGGATCATGTTCATGTTGACGGTGATACCACAATGGTCCAGCACTGTTTCGGAGAGCTTGCCACCGACGCCCAAGCTGGTGACATCGACGAGCATGAGGTGATTGTCGGTGCCGCCGCTGATCAAACGGAGGCCACCCTTCATCAAAACTTCCGCTAGCTTGCGGGCATTGGCGACGACGTTGCGACCGTAGGCTTTGAAGTCGGGCGTTAAGGCTTCACCGAAGCAGATCGCTTTAGCAGCCACGATGTGCATTAAAGGGCCACCTTGAATGCCCGGGAAAACGCTGCGATTAACATCTTTGAGGTACTCTTCCCGGCATAGGATCAAGCCGCTGCGTGGGCCTCGCAAGGTCTTGTGCGTTGTGGTCGTGACAAAGTCAGCACACTTTACCGGATTATGGTGGACGCCTGCTGCGACTAGGCCTGCATAGTGCGCCATATCTACCATCAACTTTGCGCCATGCTCGCGAGCAATATCGGCGAACTTTTCATGATCAATTTCACGCGGATAAGCGCTAGCGCCCGCCACAATGAGCTTTGGTTTAAACTCACGCGCCAGACGAACCACTTGGTCAAAGTCGATTCGATGCGTCTCGGGGCTAACTCCGTAGCTATGGAACCGATAGAGCTTGCCTGAAATATTGAGTTTCATGCCATGAGTTAGGTGACCGCCGTGTGCCAAGTCTAAGCCGAGCACTGAATCACCTGGTTCCAGACACGTAAGGTAAACAGCAGTATTGGCCTGGGAACCGCTATGAGGTTGCACATTGGCGGCTTCCGCTCCAAAAAGCTCTTTGGCGCGCTCAATCGCAATGGTTTCCGCAGTGTCGACGTGTTCGCAGCCCCCGTAGTAGCGTTTGCCTGGGTAACCTTCCGCATATTTGTTGGTCAAAACGCTACCAGCAGCTTGCATGATCGCGGGACTGGTATAGTTTTCACTGGCGATCATCTCCAGACCATCTTGCTGGCGTTGCATTTCCGCTTCGATGGCATTCCAAATTGCCGGATCTTGCGATTGGATAACGTTCATATCGAGGGCCTTTGCCGTATTGATTATGCGTTGTTGACTTTTGCGTTGTTTGAGTACCGAAATCACTTGGAGCGTTTACGTAATAGAGCCTCTCCGAACGTGATACCGCATTTTCGGGGGAATATTCATCGTTGAACACCCCCGATTGTCGACCAAGTGGCCAAAATCGTCAATGAGAGGCACTATTTCGGCAGATAATTGAGCGTGTAATACGCGTCTGTATGCAAAAGTCCACTTTGTTGGGCGGAGCGTACACCGGCCGCTGTGAGGTGGTGTACATGGCCACGCTGCAATCCGTCGACAAGCAGGCGAACCCTCAAGCCATCCTCGGATACCTTTGCTTTAGTAATCGTCGGCGTCGTGGCATCGACTTCCGGGCTACCGTAGGCGGCCTGGTAAATGTACGTGAAGGTCTTCAGCGAATACGACTCGATAGATTCTACGCTTTTAGGATCCACAGGTTCGGTGAAAACTAATTCAAAGCCCCCTGGAATAGCTTTCATTTCTAGGATCTCAAAGGGTGTCTTGCCGGTCCAATCCAATCTTTGAACACAGAACGATCGACCACCGCGCGAACCCCAGCCTCGATTCGTCCCCCCAACAAACAGCTTCCCTTCAGGATGCATTTCAAGACCAACCACCCCTGAATCAAAGCCTTCTCGGAATGGGAAGCAAGCACCCTGATAGTGACCATCCACTTTTTCAAGATAGCATCGCATCACAGTGCTAAAGGTTTGGTCACCGACAAAGATCTGATTGGTAAACGGTCCGAACTTACCCTTGGTCGTGTCACAGGTAATGCCCGCTGCAGATTGGCCCATTTTGCCATACGGAAATAGGATTGCTGGTGGTTCATACTCCGGAATTTTATCTGCTTCTACGACAAAGCGA